>NZ_JBFODD010000024.1:0-3040 GCF_040908115.1 Aeromonas sp. R7-1
AACACTTCTTGGGTGTTGTATGGTTAAGCCTCACGGGTAATTAGTATGGGTTAGCTCAACGTATCGCTACGCTTACACACCCCACCTATCAACGTTGTGGTCTCCAACGGCCCTTTAGGACCCTCAAGGGGTCAGGGATGACTCATCTCAGGGCTCGCTTCCCGCTTAGATGCTTTCAGCGGTTATCGATTCCGAACTTAGCTACCGGGCAGTGCCACTGGCGTGACAACCCGAACACCAGAGGTTCGTTCACTCCGGTCCTCTCGTACTAGGAGCAACTCCCTTCAATCATCCAACGCCCACGGCAGATAGGGACCGAACTGTCTCACGACGTTCTGAACCCAGCTCGCGTACCACTTTAAATGGCGAACAGCCATACCCTTGGGACCGACTTCAGCCCCAGGATGTGATGAGCCGACATCGAGGTGCCAAACACCGCCGTCGATATGAACTCTTGGGCGGTATCAGCCTGTTATCCCCGGAGTACCTTTTATCCGTTGAGCGATGGCCCTTCCATTCAGAACCACCGGATCACTATGACCTACTTTCGTACCTGCTCGACCTGTCCGTCTCGCAGTTAAGCTGGCTTATGCCATTGCACTAACCTCCTGATGTCCGACCAGGATTAGCCAACCTTCGTGCTCCTCCGTTACTCTTTGGGAGGAGACCGCCCCAGTCAAACTACCCACCAGGCACTGTCCGCGAGCCCGATTCAGGGCCCTGCGTTAGAACATCAAACATACAAGGGTGGTATTTCAAGGACGGCTCCAGCGCAACTGGCGTCACGCCTTCAAAGCCTCCCACCTATCCTACACATGTAGGTTCAATGTTCAGTGCCAAGCTGTAGTAAAGGTTCACGGGGTCTTTCCGTCTAGCCGCGGGTACACCGCATCTTCACGGCGAATTCGATTTCACTGAGTCTCGGGTGGAGACAGCATGGCCATGGTTACACCATTCGTGCAGGTCGGAACTTACCCGACAAGGAATTTCGCTACCTTAGGACCGTTATAGTTACGGCCGCCGTTTACCGGGGCTTCGATCAAGAGCTTCGCTTGCGCTAACCCCATCAATTAACCTTCCGGCACCGGGCAGGTGTCACACCCTATACGTCCACTTTCGTGTTTGCAGAGTGCTGTGTTTTTGATAAACAGTCCCAGCCATCTGGTCACTGCGACTCCCGACAGCTCCATCCGCAAGGGACTTCACCATCAAGAGCGAACCTTCTCCCGAAGTTACGGTTCTATTTTGCCTAGTTCCTTCACCCGAGTTCTCTCAAGCGCCTTGGTATTCTCTACCCGACCACCTGTGTCGGTTTGGGGTACGATGACTTGTAATCTGAAGCTTAGAGGCTTTTCCTGGAAGCAGGGCATCAATGGCTTCCGCACCGTGGTGCGTTCGTCTCGTGTCTCAGTGTTGTGTCTCCGGATTTGCCTAGAAACACCACCTACGCACTTTCACCAGGACAACCGTCGCCTGGCCCACCTAGCCTTCTCCGTCCCCCCATCGCAATTACAAGTCGTGCAGGAATATTAACCTGCTTCCCATCGATTACGCCTTTCGGCCTCACCTTAGGGGTCGACTCACCCTGCCCCGATTAACGTTGGACAGGAACCCTTGGTCTTCCGGCGAGGAGGCTTTTCACCCCCTTTATCGTTACTTACGTCAGCATTCGCACTTCTGATATCTCCAGCATGCCTCTCGACACACCTTCGCAGACTTACAGAACGCTCCCCTACCACTCACACTTAGTGTGAATCCGCGGCTTCGGTGCCTGGTTTGAGCCCCGTTACATCTTCCGCGCAGGCCGACTCGACTAGTGAGCTATTACGCTTTCTTTAAATGATGGCTGCTTCTAAGCCAACATCCTAGCTGTCTGAGCCTTCCCACATCGTTTCCCACTTAACCAGAACTTTGGGACCTTAGCCGGCGGTCTGGGTTGTTTCCCTCTTCACGACGGACGTTAGCACCCGCCGTGTGTCTCCCGGATAGTACTTACTGGTATTCGGAGTTTGCATGGGGTTGGTAAGTCGGGATGACCCCCTAGCCCAAACAGTGCTCTACCCCCAGTAGTATTCGTCCGAGGCGCTACCTAAATAGCTTTCGGGGAGAACCAGCTATCTCCGAGTTTGATTGGCCTTTCACCCCCAGCCACAGGTCATCCCCTAACTTTGCAACGTTAGTGGGTTCGGTCCTCCAGTTGATGTTACTCAACCTTCAACCTGCCCATGGCTAGATCACCCGGTTTCGGGTCTACACCTTGCAACTAGACGCCCAGTTAAGACTCGGTTTCCCTACGGCTCCCCTATACGGTTAACCTCGCTACAAAATGTAAGTCGCTGACCCATTATACAAAAGGTACGCAGTCACCCCGAAGGGCTCCCACTGCTTGTACGTACACGGTTTCAGGTTCTATTTCACTCCCCTCACAGGGGTTCTTTTCGCCTTTCCCTCACGGTACTGGTTCACTATCGGTCAGTCAGGAGTATTTAGCCTTGGAGGATGGTCCCCCCATATTCAGACAGGATGTCACGTGTCCCGCCCTACTCGATTTCACATCAAGGTTGTTTTCGTGTACGGGGCTATCACCCTGTATCGCCGGCCTTTCCAGGACCGTTCCACTAACTTCCAAGATGCTTAAGGGCTAATCCCCGTTCGCTCGCCGCTACTGAGGGAATCTCGGTTGATTTCTTTTCCTCGGGGTACTTAGATGTTTCAGTTCTCCCGGTTCGCCTCGCTACGCTATGTATTCACGCAGCGATACCTAGCTTATGCTAAGTGGGTTTCCCCATTCGGAAATCCGTGAGTCGTAATGTCTCTTACCGACTGCTCACGGCTTATCGCAGGTTAGTACGTCCTTCATCGCCTCTGACTGCCAAGGCATCCACCATGTACGCTTAGTCACTTAACCATACAACCCCAAGAAGTGTCGTCGAAACGGCATTCAAGTTGCTGTACAACAAGGACCAAATAAAATTTGGTTTTCGCCAAGAAGTTTCCAAAGCACTTGTAACAAATGTTTGAGAACTACTTTTTAAATCAG
>NZ_JBFODD010000025.1:0-67772 GCF_040908115.1 Aeromonas sp. R7-1
GTTCAGAGTGGTGGGTCGTGTAGGGTTCGAACCTACGACCAATTGATTAAGAGTCAACTGCTCTACCGACTGAGCTAACGACCCACATCCTGAACCTTTCACCAACCGCATGTGGCGGCCAGTGTTACAACATGGTGGTCGTTACTGGGCTCGAACCAGTGACCCCCTCCTTGTAAGGGAGGTGCTCTCCCAGCTGAGCTAAACGACCTGGGATTAAATGTTCAGAGTGGTGGGTCGTGTAGGGTTCGAACCTACGACCAATTGATTAAGAGTCAACTGCTCTACCGACTGAGCTAACGACCCACATCCTGAACTTTTCACCAACCGCATGTGGCGGCCAGCGTTACAACATGGTGGTCGTTACTGGGCTCGAACCAGTGACCCCCTCCTTGTAAGGGAGGTGCTCTCCCAGCTGAGCTAAACGACCTGGGAATATTGTCTTCACCTGCTGTGAAGAAATGGTGGGTCGTGCTGGATTCGAACCAGCGACCAATTGATTAAAAGTCAACTGCTCTACCGACTGAGCTAACGACCCTCACCACGACCAGCGCCGACTGCATTACTGCTCCGGCTCTGACGGCGGCCTATATTACGGATTTATCATCCTGGCGCAATAGAAAAATCTTAAATTAAATCTGATTGTTCACTGCGCATACAAAGCACGGCGGTATTTACAAGAGTGTTACGAAAACAGTGACATGCAGCAATGTCACAGCTTGGCCAGACTCTGTTTGGCCAGCTGGGCCGGCGAGGTGTTGGGGTAACCCTTGATCACCTGCTCATAGAAGGCCTTGGCCTCTGCTTTCTTGCCGTCAAGCTGGGCGAGCATGCCGAGTTTCAGCAGGGCATCGGCCCGCTTGGGTGACTTGCTGTATTTGTTCGCCACCGTGGAGAACTGGCTCGCGGCCCCCGCCCTGTCACCCTTGTTGAACATCAGCTGGCCGAGCCAGTAGTGGGCATTGGGGACATAGCTGGAGTTCGGGAACTGCTTGATGAACCCTTCGAAGGCAGGAATGGCCTTGTCGTAGTTCTTCTCCTTGAGCACCATGTTCACGGCCGCGTCGTAGGCCTGGTTCTCATCCTGGTTGGTGGAGTAGTTGGCAGCCGCGGCAGGAGGCGTTGCAGCACCTGCAGCAGGTGTTGCGGGCGTGGCGGCAGGCTGGCTGTTGGCCACCTTGTCGAGCTCTTGGTAGAGTTGGCGCTGGCGCTCCTGGGACTGCTCCATCTGGTAGGTCTGCTGTTCCAGCTGACCACGCAGCTCGGAGACCTCCCCTTGCAGGGAGTCGACCTGTTGCTGCAATTCGGCCTGCAGACGCAGACGGGCGTTGAGGGTACGCTCCAGCAGAGCAACCCGGTCTTCCAGGCTGCCGGTCGGTACGATGGCACCATTGTTGCCGCTCAGCACCACGCCGCTGCTGCCAGAATCCCCGCTCAGATCGCTCACGGGTGCTGCCGCTTGCACATTCAAAGCAACCAACACGGCCAGCGCAACACCAGCTTGCTTGTACACAGATTTCATTCGGATCAAACCTTAGCGTTTAGTGCAAATAAAACGGCCAGCGCATAGTCGCTCGCTGATACAGATTTCATTCGGATCAAACCTTGACGTTTAGTGCAAATAAAACGGCCATCGAAATGGCCGCTTGCATATAAACGAACTTCGTTCGACTCAAACCTTAGTAAACCAGGACCGCACGGCGGTTCTTGGCAAAGGCTTCCTCGGTATGGGACAGATCCAGCGGCTTCTCTTCGCCATAGCTGACGATGGAGAGCTGCTCGGCCTGCACACCCAGGGTTTGCAGATACTTGGCAACAGCCTTGGCACGACGCTCACCCAGCGCAATGTTGTATTCCGGCGTACCGCGCTCGTCGGCGTGGCCTTCGATCAGTACCTTGACGCTCGGACGTTCACGCAGGTAGCTGGCGTGGGCATCCAGCAGGTCGGCGTACTGACCCTGAATGTCGTAACCATCGTACGGGAAGTAGATCACGTTGTCGCGTTGCAGCGCTTCGAACTTCTGACGCATCTGCTCTTCCGGGGACAACATGCCGTTGGCGCCGCCGGTTTGTACACCGCCCATGCCATCAGTCATGCCGGACTCGGCGCCAGCGGCGTCGGAGTCGGAAGAGGAGCTACAGGCAGCCAGGGTGAACAGTGGCAGTGCGATGGCCAGACCCTTGAGCAGTTTATTGAGTTGCATGCTATTTCCTTAAACCTTTATAACAAAACAAAAAACAATCGATTTTTATCAATTCAAGAAGGGCGACCAAGCTGGTGCACGAATTTCACCGCTACTGGTCGGAAGCACTGCCTTGAAGCGACCGTCGGTCGACACCAATGCAAGACTCTTACGACCCTGATAGATGGTGGCATAAATGATCATGCTGCCATTGGGAGCCACACTTGGCGATTCATCCAGAGCACTCTGGGTCAGTACCAGCATGGCTCCATTTTCCATATCCTGGCGAGCGATGCGATATTGTCCCTGAACCCGGGTCACCATCACCATGGACTTGCCGTCCGGTGTGATGGATGCCCCCTGGTTGGAATCCCCTTCCCAGGTCATCCGGCGAGTCATGCCAGTCGCCAAATTTACGCTATAAATCTGGGGTTTGCCACCACGTTCAGAGGTGAACAGCAAAGTTTGACCGTCCGGCATCCAGGAGGGTTCGGTGTCGATGGTGCGGTTATTTGTGACTCGAGTGAGTTGCTTGCTAGCAACATCAACGACATAGATGTCAGGCTGCCCATCTTTGGACAGAACAATAGCCAAACGACGACCATCTGGAGACCACTCCGGCGCACCGTTGATGCCACGGAAGCTGGTGATCAGACTGCGCTGCTGGGTGTAGATGTCCTGCACATAGATCTCGGACTTCTGGTTCTCGAAGCTCACGTAAGCCAGCTTGCTGCCATCCGGCGACCAGGCCGGGGACATCAGGGGTTCACGGGAGCGCAGCAGAGTCTTCTCGTTGTAGCCGTCGTAGTCGGAGATCCGCAGCTGATACGGGAACTGGGTGCCCTGCTGCACGGAGACATAGGCCAGACGAGTCAGGAAGGCACCACGCTCACCGGTCAGACGCTCGTAGACGATGTCGGAGATGCGGTGGGCAAACTGGCGCATCTGGGCACCCGGGATGGTCGCCATGCGGCTGTCCAGGATGTAACCGTTCGCTTCACCGCCCTGGGTCTTGGCCAGCTGGCCTTTCAGGACGTCGACCAGCTCGAAGTTGATCTTGTAGGTGCCATCACCCACGGCGGCGATGGAGCCGACCACCACGGCTTCGACCCCCTGGGAAGCCCAGGGCGCGAAGTTGATCTCGCCGCTGGTGCTCGGCGTCTGCGGCATCTGGCCACGGGCCAGCGGCTTGAACTTGCCGCTGCGCATCAGGTCGTTGGAGACCACTTCCGCGATATCCTGCGGCAACTGGCCATTGCCCTCCCACTTGAAGGGGGCGATGGCAATGGGGCGTGCACTGTCAATACCGCCGGTGATGACGATGTCCAAGGCCGCCTGAGCGCTCTGGCCTAGCAGAAGGCAGCCAACCAAAGCAAAAAACACTTTTCTTATCATGGCTTAAATACTCTGTTCCAAAAAAATGAGAGGTGAAATCCCTTTATCAGCAGATGCTGCCAACCACGGTCATTGACCCCGTTCTATCACGCTTAGATGCTCGGTTCTAACTTGAGGTTAAACTCCTTCAACATCTCGAATGCCGCCGGATCCTTCGGCACCGGCAACTGGTTGGCCTTCAGCACCGCCGCCTTGCCGGAGCGGCAGACCGCCGGATCACCCTGACCGTTGTCCACCGAGATGACGAAGCCGCTACTGGCCAACTTGACACCGATAGTACATGTTTTGCCCCGCATGGTGGGATCCAAAATCATGTAGCGCTCGACCGTGGCCTTGATGAGGGCGGCATACTTGTCGACCTCGCCCTTGGCGGCTGCCGATGCTGCCTGACTGCGCGCATTGGCCTCGGCGGCCAGCTGCTGCTCCATCATGGCTTCCATCTCTTTTTGCAACTTGGCCTCTTCGGCCGCCTTGCGCTTGCGCTCCGCCTCAATCTTGGCCTTTCTGTCGGCCTCGGCCTTCGCCTTCTTCTCTGCGTCAGCTTTTGCCTTCTTGTCCGCCTCTTCCTTCGCCTTCTTCTCGGCCTCGGCCTTGGCTTTCTTCTCGGCTTCCGCCTTCGCCTTTTTCTCGGCTTCGGCCTTGGCCTTCTTCTCGGCTTCCGCTTTCTTGGCCTTGGCCTCTTCCGCCTTGGCCTTCTCTTCAGCCTGCTTCTTCTCCAGCTCTTCTTTTTTCTTCTTGAGCGCCAGCGCCTTGGCCTCTTCCGCCGCCTTGCGTTCGGCTTCGGCCTTCTTGGTCTTCTGCTCTTCCAGCTTGCGGGCTTCCTCGGCTTTCTGGGCCTTCTCTTCCGCCTGCTTCTGTTCAGCCTCTTTCTTCTGCTTGTCGGCTTCGGCCTTGCGGGTCGCCTCTTCGGCCTGCTTGCGCTTGGTCTCGGCGATACGCAGACGCTCCTGCTCCTGTGCCAGCTCGCGTTTGACGCGCTCAGCGTCTTCCTTGTCCTTCTGCTGCTGTGCAGCCTTGGGCTGGGCCTGCTTCTGCTGCTGGACCTGCTGCATCTGCTGCTCCAGCATTTCGCTGTCCATCATGACCGCATTGACGATCTGTCCCTTGGACTCGGGGCGCTTGGGTTTGCTGAAGTCGACACCGACCAGCAGGATGATGCCGATGATCAGATGCAGCAGCAGCGACGCGACGAGATAACCGGAAATACCACGCTTCACATCCATCTCCGTCAGTTCACCGGATCCGTCATCAGACCAACCTGAGGCACACCGGCTTTCTTGAGGGCCACCATCAGCAGGATCACCTCCTCGTAGCGTACGGACTTGTCACCGGCGACCACCACGGGCGCGTTCTGGTTGATGGCCAGATAGCCCATGGCCTTCTCGGTGATGTACTGCTGCATCGCCTCTGGTGTGCCGCTCGGTACGGGTTCGTCATCCGCCTCGCCGGCCTTGATGACGTACTCACCCTCGGTATTGACGCTGACGATGAAAGGCGGCTTGGAGTCTTCCGGCAACTGCTCGGACTCCGCCTGGGGCAGGTCGACCTTGACCCCCTGCGTGATCACGGGCGTGACCGCCATGAAGATGATGAGCAGCACCAGCATGACGTCGATATAGGGCACCACGTTGATCTCGGCGACCTTCTTGCGTTTGAGCCGCTGATAGGTTTGCATTACTTCTCACCCTGCTGTGCGATTTGGCGGTTCAGAATGGTGGTGAACTCGTCCATGAAGTTGGCGTAGGCGTTTTCCAGCCGTTCGACCTTGTTGGTGAAGCGGTTGTAGAAGATAACGGCCGGGATGGCGGCAAACAGACCCATGGCGGTGGCGATCAGCGCCTCCGCGATACCCGGTGCCACCATCTGCAGGGTCGCCTGCTGAACCTGGCCCAGAGCGATAAAGGCGTTCATGATCCCCCAGACGGTACCGAACAGACCGATATAGGGGCTGATGGAACCGATGGTCGCCAAGACCGGCAGGTTGGACTCGAGATCGTCCACTGCACGGGACAGGGAGACGCGCATGGCGCGATAGGTACCGTCCATCACCGCATCCTGACCGCGGGCACCGGCCTTGAGCAGGCGGGCATACTCCTTGAAGCCGGAGTAGAAGATGTCTTCCATGCCTTCGATGTCGTCACGACGGGAGGAGGACTCCTGGTAGAGACGATTGAGGTCGACCCCGGACCAGAATCTGTCTTCAAACTGCTCCGAGGCGAGGTTGGCCGCCTTGATGGCCTTGGAGCGCTGGATGATCAGCGCCCAGGAGACGACCGACATGCCCATCAGGGTCATCATGACCAGTTTCACCAACAGACTGGCTTGCCAGAACAGGCCAATAAACGAAATTTCAGCGTGCACTTAACAGCACTCCCTTGATTTTTTCAGGTATTGCAACAGGTTTCATTTGCGGATGACTGACACAGGCGATCTGTACCATGGCCTGAGTGATCAGCCGTCCATCAGCCGCCAGGATCTGCTGTGAAAAACGCATGGAAGCGCGTTTCACTTCAGTTACTTGCGTCATTACGGTCAGCAGTTCATTGAAGCGGGCCGCCGCGCGGAAGTCGATTTCGGTGCGACTCACCACAAACGCGATCCCTGCCTGCAGCAGGACATCCTGTTCGATGCCGCCTGCGCGCAGGAATTCGGTGCGGGCCCGTTCCATAAACTTGAGATAATTGGCGTTGTAGACGATGCCTCCGGCATCCGTGTCTTCGTAGTAGACACGCACCGGAAACTCAGAGACTTCCCCCATAAAAATCTGTGATCCATTCGACAGTCAGATGGGGGGCTATCATAGCGCAGGGCTGAATAGGAAAGAAGCAGGGGGAGACAGGGAAATCCCGTCTCTTCCTGTTTTTTATGGCGTGCTGCGGCGCCGACAGGCCGAAGACCACAGGGCTGTCAGCATCGCAAGAAAAGCGGAAAAGAGAAGTGGCTGCGAGCGGCGTGACGAGCGAGGTTCGGTTGCTCTGACCGGGCGACGGCACGCCCGTCAAAAAAGAAGAAGGAGGTGGGCTCATGCCGACCTCCTTCATCATTTATGGCAGGTAGTAGCTGCTGGTCAGCCAGAGCCCGCAGAGCAGGCTGGGCAGGGCGAGCCAGGGGAAGAACAGCACGCGACCCACCAGGCTGCGCGGGTGAAACCCCAGTCCATGCATGACACCGCAACAGACCGCCCACATCAGCCAGGGCGCAAGCCAGAGGCCGTGCTCACTGGTGTTGGCCGCGACCAGGTTGGGCGCCTGCAAGATGGCGACAGCCAGCAGGGCCGCCGCCAGCAGCATCAGACCTTGCCATGGCTGGCGCTCCAGAGGAGCGGCCAGCCGGGCGAGCCTGTCACTTGTCTTCATCAATCTGACGATCCAGGTTCTCGGTGTGCTCCAGCCAGAGCGCATTGATAATCCCAAACGCACAGGCCAGCAGCAGCCCCAGGATCCAGGTGAAATACCACATATCAGGGCACCTTCTTAGTAGAGCGATTGTTGGTTGTCTTCGATGTGCTTGTTACTCACCCGGCCGAACATCTTGATGTAGGTCCAGATGGTGTAAGCCAGCACGGTCGGCACGAAGACGACTGCGACTACCGTCATCACCTTGAGGGTGTTGAAGGAGGCGGTGGAATCCCACATGGTCAGGCTCTGGGACGGCTCGAGGCTCGAGGGCATCACGAACGGGAACATGGAGAAGCCCGCGGTCAGGATGATGCCGGCGATGGCCAGGGAGGAGAACAGGAACGCCACCCAACCCTTGTCCAGCTTGGCCGCCACGGCGGTCAGCAGACACATCACCAGACCCAGAACGGGTGCGGCAATCATCCAGGGATAGAGGTTGTAGTTCTGCATCCAGGCACCGGCCTGCACCACCACTTCCTTGTGAAGGGGGTTGGTGACGGCGTCGGTGGCGACGGAGCCCACAATCACATAACCATCCATGCCGCTCACCCAGACACCGGCCAGGGCGAACAGCACCAGGGTCAGCAGGGAGAAGATCATGGCGGCGGTGCGAGAGCGCGCCAGCACTTCACCTTCGGTCTTCATCATCAGCCAGGTTGCACCCTGGGTGATGATCATGAAGAGGCTCACCAGACCGGCCAGCAGACCGAACGGATTGAGCAGACCGAAGAAGTTGCCGTGATAGGTCATCATCAGGAACTGGTTGAAGCTGAACGGTACACCCTGCAGCAGGTTGCCGAACGCCACCCCGAAGATGACAGGGGGAATGGCGCTACCGGCAAACAGAGCCCAGTCCCAGTTGGAGCGCCACTTGGCATCTTCCTGCAGGGAGCGGTACTTGAAGCCGACCGGACGGAAGAACAGCGCCATCAGGGTCAGGATCATGGCAATGTAGAAGCCGGAGAAGGCCGCCGCATAGACCATGGGCCAGGCGGCAAACAGGGCACCACCGGCGGTCACCAGCCAGACCTGGTTGCCTTCCCAGTGCGGCCCCATGGTGTTGAGCATCACGCGACGCTCCACATCCTTCTTGCCGACGAAGGGGAGCAGGGCGCCCACCCCCATATCGAAACCGTCGGTGATGGCAAACCCGATCAGCAGCACGCCGACCAGCACCCACCAGACCAGACGCAACAGTTCGTAATCAAACATGGGTCACTCTCCTTATGCCTTGCTCTGTTCGAAGTGGTACTTGCCCGTCTTCAGGCTGCTTGGGCCCAGGCGCGCATACTTGAACATCAGGTACATCTCGATGATCAGCAGTACGGTGTAGAACAGGAAGATCCCGATCAGAGAGAACCAGATCTCGGACGCAGGAATGTTGGATGCAGAGACATAAGTCGGCAGCATCTCGGCGATGGTCCAGGGTTGACGACCATATTCAGCGACAAACCAGCCCGCCTCGATGGCGATCCAGGGCAGCGGAATGCCGTACAGCAGCGCCTTGAGCAGCCACTTGCGCTCGCCGATCTTGTGGCGGGTGCTGTCATAGAAGGCCAGACCGATCAGCACCAGCATCAGGATGCCGCAGGCGACCATGATGCGGAAGGCGAAGAACAGCGGCAGTACCTGCGGGATGGAGTCATCCACGGCAGCCTTGATCTGCTCGTCGGTGGCGTCGGTCACGTTGGGGGTGTAACGCTTGAGCAGGAGACCATAGCCCAGATCCTGCTTCACTTCGTCGAAGCGGGCGCGGGTATCGTCGGACTTGTCACCGGATTGCAGCTTGGTCAGCAGGTCGTAGGCGGTCATGCCGTTGCGCACGCGCAGCTCATGCTCGCTCTTGAGATCCTTGAGACCAGTCACCTGACCGTCCAGGGAACGGGTGGCGATGATGCCGAGGGCATAGGGGATCTTGATGGCGTAGTCGGTGCGCATCTCTTCCTGGTTCGGGATCCCGAACAGGGTGAAGGATGCCGGAGCCGGCTCCGTGTTCCACTCGGCCTCGATGGCCGCCAGTTTCACCTTCTGCACTTCCCCGGTCTCGTAGCCGGACTCGTCACCCAGCACCAGCACGGAGAGGATGGAGGCCATGCCGAACGCGGCCGCGATGGCGAAGGAGCGACGAGCGAACGCCACATCACGATTCTTCAGCAGGTAATAGGAGGAGATCCCGAGCACGAACATGGCGCCCGTGGTATAGCCTGCCGCCACGGTGTGGACGAACTTGACCTGGGCAACCGGGTTGAACACCAGGTCGGCGAAGCTCACCATCTCCATGCGCATGGATTCGAAGTTGAACTCGGCACCCACCGGGTTCTGCATCCAGCCGTTGGCGACCAGGATCCACAGTGCGGAGAGGTTGGTCCCGAGCGCCATCAGCCAGGTAGCCGCCAGGTGCTGGCGCTTGCTGAGACGATCCCAACCGAAGAAGAACATACCGACGAAGGTGGACTCCAGGAAAAAGGCCATCAAGCCTTCGATGGCCAGCGGGGCCCCGAAGATGTCGCCGACATAGTGGGAGTAGTAAGCCCAGTTGGTACCGAACTGAAACTCCATGGTGAGCCCGGTGGTAACCCCGAGGGCAAAGTTGATACCGAACAACTTGCCCCAGAACTTGGTCATGTCCCGGTACACTGTGTTGTTGGTCATCACATAGACAGACTCCATGATCGCCAGGATGAAGGCCATCCCCAGCGTCAAGGGTACAAACAGGAAGTGATAAAGGGCCGTCGCAGCAAATTGGAACCGCGATAGGTCTACCACATGCTCAGCAATCATGATGTTTCCTCACCGATTATTGGCACGGCTATTTTAAGTTTTAAGGACAAAGCTTCCATTGGAAGTCCCCGAACGGTCGGTCACCCCTCGCGGACTGACCGGATTCGACTGCCACCACATTAACAACAAGGCAATATACAGGAACAAAAAAAGCTAATGTTTAACATCTAATAAACAATAACCAGGGTTCTATTCCCGCCTATAATGATCGCTGTTTTATATCACCTTTATTTGATTGAAATCAATGTAAAACCACCCTCAATACATGTTTTTTCAAGGTAACTTATGGGGCTTTTCCCATTAATTATGGGAGCTTCATCACAAAAAACGACAAGTCGTAAATAATTGATTTAAATCAATTTTGTGACTCACCAAAATAGTTTCAATTCTGTTAAACAAATACACAACCCCGGGAATAAAGCCTTCGCGTCTCGATTATTTCAATAAATGGCCAGGCTCATCCAAAAATCAATTTAAACCCAGTAAAAACACATGTTTATGCGGATTGACACCCCCACCAAAGTCATTAGTTTATCTAATCAAAAGCCCATAGATTTTCTTGTTTGCCCCACCCGGAAAGAGCTCCTACAATGCGCCTCGCAGTGAGGGCATACCTCTGAATACAGGCCGGTCATTCCGGGTTCCCGGTACGTATTCGATGAACATTTCGAACCTGTTTGTTGGGATTAATGATGAAAAAGTTTGTTGCCAAGACCATCCGTTACTACAAGCTTTCTTTCGTTCAACTCTATCAAATGAACCGACTCTGAAGCCTCGCGACGGCTCCTCTGTTTTTTCCCGACCGGTCTGCAGACGCGCTCACTGTCTGTGAACATCCATCCTGAATTGTCTTTGCCCACCGCCTGTGCCGTGGGCTTTTTTTTGCCCGCAAAACAAAAAGCCGCCTCAAGGGCGGCTTTTTGGTTCATATCGCAACGTCTACTGATCTGCCGGTCGTTCCAGGCCAAAGTGTGCATAGGCTCTCTGAGTTGCGATCCGCCCTCTGGGTGTACGTTGCAGATAGCCTTGCTGGATCAGATAAGGTTCCAGCACGTCTTCTATGGTGTCCTTCTCCTCACCGATGGCGGCGGCCAGGTTGTCGAGCCCGACGGGCCCCCCCATAAACTTGTCGATGACGGCCAACAATAGCTTGCGATCCATGAAGTCGAAACCTTCGTTGTCCACGTCCAGCATGTCCATGGCACGGGCCGCAATGGGTCCGTCAATTCGCCCGTCAGACTTCACCTGGGCAAAATCCCGTACCCGCCTTAACAAACGGTTAGCAATCCGCGGTGTCCCCCGGGAGCGACGGGCTACCTCGAGAGCGCCGTCTTCCGTCATGTCGAGCCCGAGGCAGCGGGCGCTGCGAGAGACGATGTCGGTCAGGTCCTTGACGTTGTAAAACTCGAGGCGCTGCACGATGCCAAACCGATCCCGCAGGGGGCTGGTGAGGGAGCCGGCCCGGGTGGTGGCACCGATCAGGGTGAAGGGAGGGAGATCGAGCTTGATGGAGCGGGCGGCGGGCCCCTCCCCTATCATGATGTCGAGCTGATAATCCTCCATGGCCGGGTAGAGCACCTCCTCCACCACCGGGCTGAGACGGTGGATCTCGTCGATGAAGAGCACATCGTTCGGTTCCAGGTTGGTGAGGAGCGCCGCCAGATCGCCGGCCTTCTCCAGCACGGGGCCCGAGGTGGTCTTGATGTTGACCCCCATCTCGTTGGCGACGATGTTGGCCAGCGTGGTCTTGCCAAGGCCGGGAGGCCCGAAGATCAGCAGATGATCGAGGGCCTCCCCGCGCTGGCGGGCGGCCTCGATGAAGATCTCCATCTGATCGCAGACGTGATCCTGTCCGGTGTAATCGGCCAGCTTTCTGGGCCGGATGGCCCGATCGATGATCTCGTCCTCACGGGCGGCACCGGCCGAGATGAGGCGATCCGCTTCAATCATTGTCTACCTCACACCAGGCTGCGCAGGGATTCACGAATGATCTCCTCTACCGACATGCCATCGGCGGCCACCTTGCTGACGATCTGGCTGGCCTGCTGCGGCTTGTAGCCGAGGGCCACCAGTGCACTGGCCGCCTCCTCGCTCGCATCCGGGGCACGCAGCGGGCTCTCTTTCGCGGGCAGGGTGATTTCGGCCGGGGAGAAGAGATCGTGGCTGACCCAGCCCTTGAGGCGGTCTTTCATCTCCACCACCAGGCGCTCGGCGGTCTTCTTGCCCACGCCGGGCAACTTGACCAGGGAGCTTATCTCCTCGCGCTCGACGCTCATCACAAACTGGGTGGCCGTCATGCCGGAGAGAATGGCCAGGGCCAGCTTGGGGCCGACCCCGTTGGTCTTGATCAGCTCGCGAAACAGCGCCCGCTCCTGCTTGTGGTTGAAGCCGTAGAGCAGCTGGGCATCTTCACGCACCACGAAGTGGGTGTGAATGACGGCCTCCTTCCCGAGTTCGGGCAGATCATAGAAGCAGCTCATGGGCATATGAACCTCATATCCCACCCCTCCGACTTCCAGCAACACCTCGGGGGGTTGCTTCTCGATGATGACGCCTCTCAAGCGACCGATCATGTTCTTTTCCTCGCCACGCAGACTCTCGCAAATTGGGTCATAGCATAAAGAATAACTGGATAAGTATCCAGCATAGGTCCATGCAGATCATGGGATGACCAGCTCTTCATACCCGGCCATTTCCCTCGTTCAGAACACAGTCTGTCACTTTATTTTCCATCGGGGATGGCACATCTTCGTCATTGATTGAACACTGAAATGGTCTTGTTCGGCACCAGGGAAGGCTTGATTCATGAAAATCGTCACCACATCCAACCTCGGACTCACCATTCTACTCGGCTGCACCCTGGGCATGGGGGCGATCGGCTGGTATGGCAGCCAGCGGCTGGCTGATCTGCTCTCCTACGTCCTGGGTGCCGCCTGGCAGACGGCAGATGGTGCCATGGAGGGCTCCATCGAACTCGGCAACCAGTCGCTCTATATCCAGAAAATGCTCTCGGGGATCCCCCTCGACGCACCGGAACTGCAACGGGCAAAAGAAGCGGCCAGCGACGCCTTGCGCCGGGTGGAGCAAGGCGGGCTCATCGATGGGGCGGCCATTACCACACTGAAGCAGCATGAGCAGACCTATCAGCAAGAGCAGGCACAGCTGCTGACCCTCTATCGCACCTTCACAAGCACCGATGAGGCGCTGCGCGCCAGTTCTGAACGCATGTCACGCCTCTCGACCAGGCTGGAGGTGATCGGTGACGAGGCCGTCGAGAGCCTCACCCGCTCACCGGATCAGGCCATCAGCTGGCACGGCGGCCTCGCGACCCGCTGGCAGGCGGCCGATGGCGGCATGGAGGCCAACATCGGATTCCTGCGCCAGCTCTATGCGCTGGAGAAGATGCAGAGCGAAGGCCCTACTCCTGCCATCCAGGCCGAGCTGGCACAAGCCACCCGCTTCTATCAGGACGCGGTTGACGGCATGCTGGCAACCGGCCAGTTCGATGTGCCCGGTGACGGGGAGTTTGCAGGCCAAATGCTCTCCACCCAGTATCGCGCCCTGCAAGCCGACAATGCCCGCCTGATCCGTGAATGGACCACAGCCTTGAGCGCTTATCAGAACCAGCTGGCCCGTTACGAACACAGTGCCGACCAGCTCAGGCTGGCGCTGGTCGAGGTCGAGGCCCAGGGGGACGCCACCGTCGAGGATCAGGTTCACCAGCTCAACGCCATCATCGACTACACCAGGGGACTCATCCTGGGGGGCTTGCTGCTCAGCCTGCTGATCGTCACCTGTTGCGGCTTCTGGCTGGTGCGCACCATTGTTCGCCCGCTACTCCAGGTCGACAAGCGCATGCAGGACATCGCCGCCGGGGAAGGAGATCTCAATGCCCGCATCAACCTCTCACGCGACGACGAGATTGGCTCCCTGGCCGGCAGCGTGGATCGCTTCATCGAGAAGCTGCAGATGATGATCAGCGCCACCATGGACAACAACCAGCACATCAACCAACACGTGCACACCTCGGTCAACCGGGTCCAGGCCATCAGCCAGAGCAGCCGCCAGACCGCTGCACATGCCCAGGCGCTGCACCACGACAGCGAGCAGATGGTGCAGGTGGCCACCACCATCTCGGACAACTGCAACCTGGCGGCACACAACGCCAACGAGGTACGCCAGCTCACCACGCAAAGCAGCCAGTATGTCTCCTCCGCCACCGCCGGCATGCAGCGGGTGGTCATGGAGGTGGGTGAATGTGCCACCGCCATCAACGCCCTCAAGGAGCAGGCAGGGCAGATTGGCCAGATCATCTCCACCATCAGCAATATCTCGGAGCAGACCAACCTGCTGGCTCTCAATGCCGCCATCGAAGCCGCCCGGGCGGGCGAGATGGGGCGCGGTTTTGCCGTGGTGGCCGACGAGGTGCGCACCCTGGCCAATCGCACCGCCACCTCCAGCGCCGAGATAACGGACGTGATCAACAGCATCCAGCAGCAGACAGAGCAGGCCTATCTGATGATGCAACGTAACCTGAAAACCGTGGAATCGGGTATGGCGGACTCCGACAACACCAAACAGATCCTGTTCAAGGTAGAAGAGGCCATCGATCAGCTCGCCGACATGGTGCAACAGGTAGCAGAGGCGACCAGCCAGCTTTCCCACACCCTGGGGCACACCACGGGCAAGGTTTCGGATATCAGCCTGCAGGCCCAGACGGGCGAACAGGAAGCCCAGGAGTGCCTGCAACTGGCCTCCTCCCTCCATCAGGCCAGCCAGCAGCAACAGCAGTTGCTGTCGCAATTTCGGGTCTAGTGCGGGCGGGGCAAGGCCCCCGCCCTCCCCCCAGTGCCGCTGAATTTAGCCCTTGGGCCGGGGGACTTCGCCTGTTAAAATTCCGCACTTGAAATTTTCCAGGGCCAAGCCGCCCGAACTAGCGAAGGTCTACCGCGATGCGTACCAGCCAATATCTGCTTTCCACTCTCAAGGAAACCCCCTCCGACGCTGAAGTTGTCAGCCACCAGCTGATGCTGCGCGCCGGGATGATCCGCAAACTCGCTTCCGGCATGTACGCCTGGCTGCCGACCGGCCTGCGGGTCCTGAAGAAGATTGAAAACATCGTCCGCGAAGAGATGAACAATGCGGGTGCCGTCGAAGTATCCATGCCGGTGGTACAGCCCGCCGAGCTGTGGCAGGAGTCCGGCCGCTGGGATGACTACGGCCCCGAGCTGTGCCGCCTGACCGACCGTCACAACCGCCCCTTCGTGCTGGGTCCGACCCACGAAGAGGTGATCACCGCGCTGGTCCGTTACGAAGTGAACAGCTACAAGCAACTGCCGCTGAATCTGTACCAGATCCAGACCAAGTTCCGCGATGAAGTGCGCCCCCGTTTCGGCGTGATGCGCGGCCGCGAATTCCTGATGAAGGATGCCTACTCCTTCCACATCGACAAGGCCTCCCTGGTCGATACCTATGAGAAGATGCATGCGGCCTACTGCACCGCCTTCACTCGCATGGGCCTGAACTTCCGCCCGGTGCAGGCCGATACCGGCTCCATCGGGGGCACCGGCTCCCACGAATTCCAGGTGCTGGCTGAGAGCGGTGAAGACTTGATCGCCTTCTCCGATACATCCGATTACGCCGCCAACATCGAGATGGCCGAAGCCCTGGCACCGGCTGGCGAGCGCGCTGCCGCAACCAAAGCCCTGACCAAGGTGGCCACCCCGGCTGTCCACACCATCGATGAAGTAGCCGCTTTCCTGAACGTGGCGCCGACCGCCATCGCCAAGACCCTGCTGGTACTGGCCGAGGAAGACGAGCACGGCAAACAGGCCGTCATCGCCCTGGTACTGCGTGGCGACCACGAGCTGAACGAAATCAAGGCCGAGAAGCTTTCTGGCGTGGCTAACCCGCTGACCTTCGCCAATGACGAGCAGATCAAAGCGGCCGCCGGTTGCGATGCAGGCTCCATCGGCCCGGTCGGCTTTGCCGGTCGCATCATCGTCGATCGCAGCGCCGCCCATCTGAGCGATTTTGTTTGCGGCGCCAACGAGACCGGTTTCCACCTGACCGGTGCCAACTGGGATCGCGACATCACCTCTTTTGAGGTTGCCGACCTGCGCAACGTGGTAGAAGGCGACCCGAGCCCGTGCGGCCAGGGCAAGCTGCTGCTCAAGCGCGGTATCGAAGTGGGCCACATCTTCCAGCTGGGTACCAAGTACTCCGAAGCGATGAAGGCGAGCGTGCTGAACGAAGGCGGCAAGTCCGTCACCATGGAAATGGGTTGCTACGGTATCGGGGTTTCCCGTCTGGTGGCTGCCGCCATCGAGCAGAACAACGACCAGTACGGCATCATCTGGCCGGATGCCATCGCCCCGTTCGAAGTAGCCATCGTGCCGATGAACATGCACAAGTCCGAGCGCGTGGCCGAGCAGGCGCAGCAGTTCTACGCCGAGCTCAAAGCCGCCGGTGTGGACGTGCTGTTTGACGACCGCAAGGAGCGCCCGGGTGTGATGTTCGCCGACATGGAGCTGATCGGTGTGCCCCACGCCATCGTCATCGGTGACCGCGGTCTGGACAACGGCGTGGTGGAGTACAAGTGCCGCCGCTCCGGCGAGAAGCAGGAAGTGGCGATCAAAGAGATCGTTGCCCTGCTCAAGGCCAAGCTGGGTCGCTGATAACGCGACACCGCCTTTCGCTTTTCATAGGAAAGCCCCGAGTGCCACGGCACTCGGGGCTTTTTATATGGCTCTCAGCCATGATGCACAAAAATGCGTCTCCAGCGTGAACCAATGAGATAACTGCATTGCCCTGTACACGGCACGGCTGATTTCCTAGACTGGCGCTCTTTACCGAGCTTGCCCGAGAAGTTATGTCCATCGCCTCAGCCAATACCGTTGTCGTGCTCGACTTCGAGACCACAGGGCTTTCACCCGGACAAGGGGATAGAGCCATCGAGATCGGTGCCGTCAGAATCAAGGATGGCCATATCAGTGAGCGTTTCTCGGCATTGATGAATCCGGGCTTCAACGTGAGCAGCTTCATCGAGCAATATACCGGGATCAGCAATGCCATGCTGAAACAGGCTCCCCCCTGTAACGAGGTGATGGCGGATTTCGTCGACTTTATCGGTGATGACAATCTGGTCGCCCACAACGCCTCCTTCGACAAGCGCTTTCTGGATGCGGAAATAGAGCGATTGTCGGCGCAATACCGCGGCCAGTTCGCCTGTTCCCTGCTGCTATCGAGGCGCCTGTTTCCCGATGCCCCGGATCACAAGCTGGGTACCCTGGTGCAATACCGGAGCCTGCCCAATGACGGGGTGTTTCACCGTGCCCTGGCGGATGCCGAGGTGACGGCTCACCTCTGGCTTGCCTTGTTGGAAGAGCTGGCGTGTCGACATGGCATTATCGACCCGGACTTTGAATTGCTGCTGACCCTTGGCAAGAAGCCAAAACAGGTGATTTCATCCTTCCTGCGGGAATATGCGACTCGGAAATAATATGTGCCGACATGCATCATCAATCATCCATGCCATGTCGGCACTGAATTTACCCGCCTTCACATCCATGATGGCCCGGCGTAAAGAGAGGCAGGCAAGCAGATAATTTAGCACTGCACATCAATGAAAAAGCGCGCCAAATGGCGCGCCTTTTGTTTCTGCTCTTCTGGGCGGCAAGGGCCGGAGCCCACTATCTCAACTATTGCGACCGATAAAGAGATCGGTCACATGGCAGCTGCTTCTCGCGGCCAGCGCATCCAGCATGTAGGCTGCAGCGTCTTCCGGCGTCATGAAGCCACTCGAATCCACGTGATCCGAATTCTCCCAGAACTCGCTGCGGATCCCGCTCGGATAGAGGTTCACCAGTCGCAGGGGAGCACTCTTCAGCTCGGCCCGCAAGGATTCGAGAAAGCCGCGCATGCCCCATTTGGAGGCGCAATAGAGGCTCTCGTTGGCCTTGCCGGTCTGGGCGGCAGAGGAGAGCACATTCGCCAGCACGCCGCCCTTGTCACCGATGAGGCGCACCGTCTGCTGGGCCACCAGTATGGTGGAGATGAGATTGCTCTCCACCACCCGGCGGATCTGCTCGGCGGTGTAGACACCCACCGGGCCGAACTCGCCGACACCGGCACAGTGGATCACCATGTCGGGCAGGCCGCCCCACTCCACCGCAGCGGCAAAGGCGACATCCACCTCTTCGTGGTGTGCGAGATCGGCGGCAATGCCGATCACCGCCTTGCCGAGCAGCTCTTCCTGCTCCTGCAGTTTCTGGTAACGGCGACCCATCATGGAAACCTGATGGCCGCGTTCAACCAGCCCTATGGTCAGGGCGCGGCCCAGTCCGGACCCCGCGCCAGTCACTATGATGTGGCCCATGTGTGCTCCTCAGGGAGATCAGAAGGTGAATTCACCACCGATGAACCAGCCGTCGATGGTCTGATCGACGCGATCGAAGTCCATCTCGGCCTCACGCCAGCCGGCGCGGATCTTGAGCGGCACGGAAGAGAACTTGTAGGAGCCGCCCAGACGGTAGTCGTAGTTGTCGGCATCCTGCACCCGCATATCGCCAAACGCCGCAAAGCCGGTCCCCGGGATGCGTACTTCACCCCCGGTGTAGGCCATCAGCACATCCTTGTCATAGGAGTAGTGCTGGGTGTTGAAATCACCGTCGTAGCGACGACCGGTCAGACCCAGATCGATCTGGAACAGATCGTTGTTGAACAGGCGATAGTAGAGGCTCAGGTCGTAAGCCAGCAGATCGTTGTTGAAGCTGCCACCGCTGCTGCTGAAGTCGGACATTTCAAACTTGGCGTTGGGCAGCAGCAGGATGCCGTGCTCCAGTTGCAGGTAGCCGCTCCAGTTGTAGTTCTCGTCGTAGCTGCCATCGGCACCCACGCTGCTGACCTGGCCACTTCCCTGGGCATTCCACAGATCGGCACCCGCCGCAAAACGCCAGTCATTGGCGGCCATGGCCCCATGGCTGAGCAGAGCCATCACAGTGCCGGCAATCAGGGTCTTCTTCATCACTTCGCTCCATTTTGGACTGGAAAGGCCATCATTTTACCCGCTGGGCAAGGAATACCTAGAGTAAAAAGCTGAACAAGCGTCCATAAATGTCAGTGCTTCATCCCTTTCATGGGTTCGACCGGCTTCACGGGCAGGCTCAGTGACAGCGTCTGCCCATCGTCCAGGGTCAGGGTCAGCGGGAAGGGCGTGCCCTGGGCCAGGGTATGGATGTCGAACAACATGATGTGCAGGCTGCCGGGCTTGAGCACGGCCTCCCCCTTGGCCGGGATCTCGATGCTCTCCACCTGGCGCATCTTCATGACGCCGTTCTCGTGCAAATGGGTGTGCAGCTCGACACGGCCCGCCTCAGGAGACGCTCCCGCCACCAGTTTCACCGGTTTGTCCCCATCGTTCCTGAGCACCATGAACGCCGCCGTGTTCGGCGAGCCAGGGGGCAGCAGACGCACATAACCATCGACTGCGTCGACCTTGGCCAGGGCCGGGGCGGCCAGAAGCAGTGCCATGGTGGAATAAAACGCACGTTTAAACATGGTTGAAATCCTTTTATGATGTTGTTAAACGAGACAAAGCTTACCCCTGTGGCAAGCTTTTGACAGCCCCCGACAACAAGGATTCAGACATGGCCCTCACAATTCTGGCTGAACAGCAGGACGGCTTGCTCACCCTGACCTTCAATCGACCGGAAAAGCGCAATGCCCTCAACACGGAGACTTATATGGCGCTGACCGACGCACTGCGCCAGGCCGCCCGGGACGAAGAGGTCCATGTACTGCTGTTGCAAGGCCAGGCGGAGTGCTTCACCGCCGGCAACGATCTGGCCGACTTTGTTGGCAAGCACGCCCTTGAGCCGGACGACCCCATCCTGCAATTTCTGCACACCCTGGCCGACTTCCCCAAACCGGTGATCGCCGCCGTGGGCGGCCCGGCAGTCGGCATCGGCACTACCCTGCTGCTGCACTGCGACCTGGTCTATCTGGGTGACAACGCCCGGCTGCAACTGCCTTTCGTCGAGCTGGGGCTGGTGCCGGAGTTTGCCGCCAGCCTGCTGCTGCCACGCGCCGTCGGTCACCTCAAGGCGGCGGAGCTGTTGCTGCTGGCAGAGGCCATCGATGGGGAAGAGGCGCTGCGTCTCGGGCTCGCCAACCGGGTGCTGGCCCCGGCGGACCTGCTCCCCTTCGCTCGGGAGCAGGGACTGAAACTGGCGGCCAAGCCGCCGATGGCGCTCCAGAAGAGCAAGGCGCTGCTCAAGCAGGAGCTCAAACAGGCGGTGCATTTCGTCATCGACCTGGAAGCGCGCGCCTTCGCCCAGGCCCTCCAAGGGGAAGAGGCGCAAAGCCGCATCGCCAACAAGCTGCAAAAACGGCGCTGAACTTAGTTGAGACGGAACCGGCCTATCAGCTCGCAGCCCTGCACCCTGTCCTGCACCTGGATAAGCCGGGCAATCTCCGGATTGGGGTGGCGCTTCAAGAAGGAGAGCAGGGCGGCGCGGCAGCAGCCCAGCTCGCTGATGAGGGATTCGCACGCCCGGTTGGGGCACTGGGGCACCAGGGCGGTGACCAGCTCGGAGGCGAGCTTGAGGTAGCGCAGTTCATAGGCGGGCTCTTCCATGGCACGCCAGAAGTCGGCCATGCGGTGACAGGTGGCGACCCGCATGCTGGCCAGTTCGTCCAGATCCCCGGAGGCCAGCTCATACACTTCCCCCAGGGCCTGCTGATAGAGGCAGATCGCCGTGCCCAGAGCCCCCATGCCAAGGGCGTTCTCCGCCTCCAGCATGTAACGTTGCCAGTTCTGATGTTCCATGTTCCTCTCCTTTGCCGACACGAGTGGAGTTTGTATCATGGCCAATCGAGAACAAATATCAACCAGACCCTTTGTGCAGGATCCCTCAACCCGCCGTTCTGGGCTGATTGACGCGACACTGCTTGCCGGGGTAACCAGGCAGATCCGACGCCTTGCTGCTGCACGCCAGCCGTTTGGCTTCGGCGAGGCGATCTGCGAGGTTGACCTCATCGATCGGCTGCCAGGCCATCTGCTGGCCGAGCCAGCTGGCCCAGGCAAACTCGACGAAGTAGACCTGATCCTTCTTGCTGAAGTAGCCCGCATCCTGCAACAGCCCCGCCAGGGTGCGGTAGGGGTAATCCGGCAATTCACCGATATGGCCGGGCAACTGCTCGGGAGTCAGGGGTTGACCCCGTTCATCCTTGAGCCAGGCCCAGTGGTTGTTCTGCATCTGGCTCCAGAAATTGGCCCTGTCCTGCAACCGTGCAATCACCTTGACCCTGACCTGCTTCACCCCCTGCTGCCACAGCGCCTTGGTCAGGTGGTGCCTGTCCACCAGCCAGTAACCCCCATCCGGCGCGATGACGATGGGGATCTCTTTCTTTTTCATCAGCTTGTCGAGCTGCTTCTCGCTCTTGTCCGCCAGCTCCCGGGCTGTGGTATCCACCTGCAACTGACCGACGCCGCCCTGGGTGGGGTGCAGCGCCTCTATGTTCACTTCGCACCAGCTTCCCACCGAGCTGCTCTTCTCGCACGGGGACAACGCCCAGGCGCCCTGGCTCAGCACGCAGGCCAACAAGATCCATGCTCTCATCACTCTCTCCTTATTCCTGGCGCTCACGGCGCCCCCTCGTTGACAGCCGCATCGGATATCATGGGACTCATGCTGGCGGTCTGACCAGCAAAGGGGATATCATGATTTCCCATCTGCCGGCGATGCATTCTCGCCGAGTTTTCTCCTCGCTTCACACATTTTGAAGGATTCACCATGAAAGGATGGAGCCCCCTGCTGGCCCTGCTGGGCTGTGCCTGCGTCCAGGCCGCCGATGTGCCGCCCGGTACCCCACTCGCCGCTGAACAGGCCGTCGTCCGTCATCTCAAGGATGAACCGGCGAGCCTGAGCCCCCTCAAGCTGGTGGGACTGCCGGAGCTGCAGGTCCTCAGAGACCTTTACGAGGGGCTGCTGACCCAGGGGCCGGACGGCAAGGTGCTGCCCGGGGTGGCATCCCGCTGGGACAACGAGGGGAACCAGACATTCACCTTCCACCTGAGGCCGGATGCCCGCTGGTCCAACGGCGACCCCGTGCGCGCCGCCGACTTCGTCTATGGCTGGCGCAAGCTGGTTGACCCCAGGGAAGCCGCCACTTTCGCCTGGTTCGCCCAGCTCGCCCGCTTCGACAAGGTGGACGACATAGTGGCAGGCAAGCTGGCCCCCGATGCGCTCGGGGTGGAGGCCGTCGATGACCATACCCTGAAGGTGACCCTCTCCCAGCCGGTGCCCTATTTCCTGAGCCTGCTGACCCATCCCAGCCTGTCGCCCCTGCACCGGGCCAGCATGGAGCAATATGGCAACCAGTGGACCCAGCCCGGCAAGCTGGTGGGCAACGGCGCCTTCGTGTTGAGTCACCGGGTGGTGAACGAGAAACTGGAGCTGACGCCCAATCCCTACTACTGGGATCGCGCCCACACGGTGCTGACCCGCGTCACCTTCGTGCCCATCAACCAGGAGAGCGCGGCCACACACCGCTATCTGGCCGGGGATCTGCACATCACCGAATCCTTCCCCAAGGAGCAGTACCAGAGCCTGATGGCCCAGATCCCGGGGGAGGTCTATACCCCGGAACAGCTCGGCACCTACTACTACGCCTTCAACACCCAGCGCCCGCCCCTCAATGATGTTCGGGTTCGCCAGGCGCTCTCCTACACCATCGACAGGGGCCTGATTGCCGACAAGGTGCTGGGCACCGGGGAGAAACCGGCCTACCACTTCACCCCGGACGTGACCGCCGACTTCGACCCCAAGCCCAATCTGCTCTCCACCAGCAGTCAGCAGGCGCTGGACGAGCGTGCCAGAGCCCTGCTGAAAGAAGCGGGCTACGGCCCAAGCAATCCTCTCAAGCTGACCCTGCTCTACAACACGGCAGAAATTCACAAGAAGATGGCGCTGGCCATCGCCAACCTGTGGAAACAGAAGCTGGGGGCCCGGGTCGAGCTCACCAATCAGGAGTGGAAGACCTATCTCGACAGCCGTCAAAGCGGCCAGTTCGAGGTGATCCGCTCCTCCTGGGTCGCCGATTACAACGACCCCTCCGCCTTCCTCGGGCTCTGGGGATCGGGCCACAGCGGCAACATGGCCCGGTTCGCCAACCCGGCTTACGACAAGCTGCTGGCGCAGGCGGCCAACAGTCAGGATCCCGCAGAACGGGCCCGCCTGTTCGATGAGGCCGAGGCCATCTTGCAGAAGGAGGCCCCCATCGCCCCCATCTACCAGTACACCAATGCCCGGCTCATCAAGCCCTGGCTCAAGGGGTATCCCATCAACAACCCGGAAGACGTGGCCTACAGCCGTCAGCTCTACCTCGTCAAACACTGAGTCCGGGGAGGGGTCGGGACATCTGACCCCTCCTGGCACTGTTCCTGTTCAAGTTCCCGGCATAAAATGCCGCCTCTTTTCATTCATCAACCCCGTGATCCGATCCTGCCATGCGTGCTCTGCTCCTGATTGCCCTGTTTGTTGCCCTTCCCGCCAAGGCCGCCGATGAAACCGAATGCCGCCAGGCCTTCCTCGAATGGATGTTGAGCCAGCAGAAGCAGTTCAGCGACCGCAAGGCCAGCAAGATGGAGCGGCGCAATGCCGAACGAGCCATCGATCAGGCCCGGGATGCCTTCGCCAAGCAGGAGAGTTTCTGCCAGGCCATGGCCTGGGTCGCCAGCGCAGAAGACAATGACCCCCGCTTCAAGCCGAGGACGGGGGAGATCCACGACTTCACTCCCCGCAGCTGAGCCGCCATCTACGACTTTTTTCAGCCTTTCCCGTGTTGATTTATTGACCCAAGCCAAGGTGGTGCAACAGTCCGCATCTACAATGACGCCGTAACAATCACAAAAATAAAAAATAATTTTATCAGTTACTTGGCTCATTCAGGATGCGCACATGACCACAACCCGGCACGAAGGGGAGATCCGTTTCCCCGATCACATATCACTGATCTCGACCACGGATCCCGCCAGTCACATCACTTATGCCAACCAGCACTTTTGCGATGTGGCGGGCTACAGCGCGACCGAAATGGAAGGGGAGCCCCACAATCTGGTCCGCCACCCCGACATGCCCAAGGCCGCGTTCGCCGACATGTGGCGCCGCCTGCAACAAGGCAAGAGCTGGATGGGACTGGTAAAGAACCGCGCCAAGAGTGGTCAGTTCTACTGGGTCAACGCCTACGTCACGCCGATTCTCAACGATCAGCAGCAGATCATCGAATACCAGTCTGTCCGCACCCGTCCCCAGGATCACGACATCGCCTGGGCAGAGCTGCTCTATGCCCGGATCCGTGACGGCAAGGCACTGCCCTGGCTGACCCGGCTGACCCTGGAGCCGGGGCCGCTGTGTCTGCTGCTCTCTGGCACCGCCCTGCTCGGCATGGGGGCCAGTCTGGTCACCGGCCAGCCGGGGTGGGGCGTCATCACCCTGCTCTGCTTGCTGGCCCAGATGGGGCATGGCTGGCATCTGCAACGGCGGCTGGCCAGACTGCTGGCCATGGCGGGCGAGGAGCAGGGCAGCGCCCTTTGCCAGGTACTCTATGCCAGGCGTCAGGACAGCCTGGCCGCCCTTGAACTGCTGCTGCGCATGAAGAAGGCGGAGCTGCGCGCCGTGGTGGGTCGCAGCGCGGACACCAACCAGCAGATCCTGCAGGCGGCGGAGGATGACAGGGGGCATATCCAGACCATAGACACTCACCTGCAACAGCAGCGGGCCCAGAGCGAGCAACTGGCGGCGGCCATCACCCAGATGAGCCAGTCCATCCGCGATGTGGCTGACAATGCCCACCAGGCCAATGCGCTGGTGGGCGAGGTCCAGCAGGTGTCCGCCAGTGGTCAGCAGGCGCTGGCCACCACCCGGGATTCGGTCGACAGGCTTCATCAGGAGCTGGACGCCAGCCAGGGCGTGCTGGCGCGCCTGACCCAGGACAGCCAGAAGATCAACGGCATTCTGGAGGTGATCGGGCAGATTGCGGATCAGACCAACCTGCTCTCCCTCAATGCGGCCATCGAGGCGGCACGGGCCGGTGAACAGGGGCGCGGCTTTGCGGTGGTGGCCGACGAGATACGGGCCCTGGCCCAGAAGACCCGCAGTTCCACCGGCGAGATAAGCGACATGATAGGGGCGCTGCAACAGAGCACCCGGCAACTGTCCGATGGCATGGAGCAGGGGGCCCAGACATCAGTGCTCTGCCAGCAGCACATGGGGGCCACCGCCGAGGTGCTCGACCAGATCAACCGGATGCTGGCCCGGGTGACCCACACCAGCGACGAGATAGCTCAGGCGGTGAGCCAGCAGGCGGATGTCACCAGCACCCTGGATCAGGGGATCCACCAGATCCACCAACTGGCGAGCCACACCGCGGACAACAGCCGTCAGGCCCTCGATGGCATCACCCTGCTGGTGGAGCGGCTGCAAAACCTCTCCCGCCTGATCAACCAGTTCCACGACTGACCCCCTTGCCGTGTAGTTTGGCGCGCCCCCGGGCGCGCTGCCGATCTCTCCTCTCCTTCACGACGACAGGCTCCCGCCGGGGGCAGGAAGTCCGTCTCAGGATTTGCCCTTGAACTGCTTGATGCTGCGCTTGCCCTGGGTGCGACGGTTCGCCTGCTTGTCTCTTGGCGCCCGTTTGCTCTCCCCGCTGGCGGGTTTGTCGGTCACCGGGAAACCTGCCAGCGCCGCCAGGGGCAGGGGCCGACCGGTCAGGGCCCGGATCCCCTCGAGCGCCTCCCCATCCCCGTGGCAGGTAAGGGAGATGGCCAGACCGCTCTGCCCGGCACGGGCGGTACGACCGATACGATGCACGTAGACGGGGGCATGGTCCGGCAGATCCAGATTGATCACCACCGGCAATGCCTCCACGTGGATGCCGCGCGCCATCAGGTCCGTGGCCACCAGCACCCGCACCCTGCCCTCCTTGAAATCCGCCAGCGCCTGCTCCCGCGTGGTCTGATCCTTGTTTCCGTGCAGGACCGCCACCGTCATGCCAGCCCTGGCGAGTTTCTTGGCCACCCCGTCCGCGTCGTCCCTGGCACTGATGAAGACCAGCACCTGGGGCCACTCTCCGGCCTCCAGCAGGGCGATCAGCGCAGGCACCTTGCTGCTCCTGTTGACCAGATAGAGCCGCTCCTCGATGTCGCTCACTAGGCTGTTGAGCGGCTCGGCCTCGATGCGCACCGGATCCTGCAGCAGGCCCGAGGCCAGGCTCTCCAGTTCGATCGGCAAGGTGGCGGAGAAGAGCATCTGCTGCCGCGCCTCCGGCATTGCCTTCATCAGCCACTGGATATCGGGCCAGAACCCCATCTCCAGCAGGCGATCCGCCTCATCCAGCACCAGCATGCGCAGGGCACCCAGCTCCAGCGTCTGCTGGGCCAGCAAGTCCCGCAACCGTCCGGGGGTCGCCACCAGCAGTTGGGGGCCGAGAGCCAGTTCCCGCTCCTGCCACTCCTGGGCCACCCCGCCACACAGGGTCAGAAGGCGCACCCCCAACCCGTCGGCAATCTCCTGCAGGGCGGCGCTCACCTGGCTTGCCAGCTCCCGGGTGGGGACCAGTACCAATCCCTGTACCCGGTCACTGGCTGCGTCCAGCCTCTGCAGCAGCGGCAGGCCGAACGCCAGGGTCTTGCCACTGCCGGTCCTGGCCAGGGCAAGCAGATCCCGTCCTGACAAGGCAGCAGGAATGGCTAGCTGCTGAATGGGGGTCGGTTTTTCCAGCGCGGCGGGCAGCAGGCGCAACAGGGCGGGGGCAAGGGCGAGTTCGTCAAACGTCATGGGGATCGCAGATACAGGCTGAACGAGGATGTGGAGGCGAAGTCTAGCCAGACCCACCCCATAAGTAAAAGGTTCGGGAGCGCAATAAAAACGGCCTGCCCCGTGTGAACGGGGCAGGCCGTCAGGCAATCAGCCTGTGGCGCGACTTACAGAACGGCCAGGGCGGCGGCGTAGTTCGGCTCGTCGGCGACTTCGGCCACCAGCTCGCTGTGCAGCACCTTGTCGTGCTCATCCAGTACCACGATGGCACGGGCAGCCAGACCCACCAGCGGGCCGGAGGAGAAGGCCACGCCGTAGTCCTGCAGGAAGGAGACACCACGCAGGGTGGAGAGGTTCACCACCTTGTCCAGACCCTCGGCGCCGCAGAAACGGGCCTGGGCGAACGGCAGGTCGGCAGAGATGCACAGCACGACGGTGTTGTTCAGGGCGCTTGCCTGCTCGTTGAACTTGCGCACGGAAGTGGCGCAGGTCGGGGTGTCGACGCTCGGGAAGATGTTCAGGATCTTGCGCTTGCCGGCGAAGGTCGCCAGGGTCGCATCGGACAGATCGCCAGCAACCAGGGAGAAGGGCTTGGCCTGCTCACCGGCAACGGGGAAGTGGCCGGAGACGGAGACGGGGTTGCCTTGCAGGGTGACGGTATTGCTCATGTTAGGTCCTTGATGATTGATGTGGGATCCAGGGTCCCCAGTATAGGCCCGCCACGGGATGACAAACACCCGCTAATGAAAGGGATTTGGCATCCCTTTGCGTCCCCCTGCTCCAGGGGCAGATCAGCGGCCACTGTCATGGCCCCGAACAAAGAGGAGAAGAGGACTTGACCTTGGACTTTACACCAAGGTTTACACTCGGCTCAGTCATCCAGGATCCCGCAGGGGCGGGATCCCTCAAGAGGAACGCATCATGAGCAAATCCTGCTGCAGCCATCAACACGCCGCTGCCCCCATCAAGGCCGTCAGCAAGGCCGCCACCCCACAGGCCGGGCACAGCCACACCAGCCACTGCTGCGACAACGCGACACAGGCCAGTAGTGTCGCCAACCCGACCCGCCACGATCATCAGGGGCAAAGTGGCGCAGACGGCCCGGGGGATGAAGAGCCCCCCAGAGGCGCTTGCGCCACCGACACAGCCCACGACCACGATCACGATCATCATGAGCAGGGGCACGCCCACACGGCCGCCGCGACCGAGCCGCCGCTGGCTACCCCCGAGCAGAACAGCCGCCGCCATAGCTGGCAGGTGCTGGGCATGGATTGTCCCAGCTGTGCACGCAAGATAGAGACCGCCGTCAGCCGGGTGGAGGGCGTACAGCAGGCTCGGGTGCTGTTTGCCACCGAGAAGCTGGTGGTGGATCTGGCCCCCGGCCTCTCCCCCGATCCCGTTACCGCCGCCGTGCTGGCCGCCGGCTTCCAGCTCAAAGGGGGCGCTCAGAACACGGCTCGCAGCGAACCGGGCCGCAGCCCGCTGATGCAGAGAGTCAGCAACCTGCTCGGCAAATACTGGCAGCCCCTGTCGCTCGCCGGCTTGATGGGGGTGGCGGCCCTGCTGCCGAGCCAGATCGGTCAGCCGCTCTTTACCCTGGCCACCCTCTGGGGCCTGTGGCCCATCTCCCGCAAGGCGTGGGCACTGACCAAGAGCGGCTCCCCCTTCGCCATCGAGACCCTGATGACGGTCGCCGCCGTGGGGGCCCTGTTCCTCGGCGAAACCGCCGAAGCGGCCATGGTGCTGCTGCTCTTCATGCTGGGGGAACATCTGGAAGCCTATGCCGCCGGCCGCGCCCGCGCCGGGGTCACCGCCCTGATGGCGCTGGTGCCCGACAAGGCGCTGCGCATCCGCACCACTGCCGAGGGCGAGGTACGGGAAGAGGTCGCTGCCGACCAGCTGCGCCCCGGTGACATCATCGAAATCACCCCGGGTGCCCGCCTGGCCGCCGATGCCCGCCTGCTCGACCCCCTCGGCGCCTTTGACGAGAGCGCCCTGACCGGCGAATCCATCCCGGTGGAGCGCCGCCGGGGTGACAAGGTCCCCGCCGGCAGTCTGGCGGCGGATCGGGTGCTGCGCCTCGAGGTGGTGTCCGAACCCGGCAACAACGCCATCGACCGCATCCTGCATCTCATCGAGGAGGCCGAGACCCAGCGCGCCCCCATCGAGCGCTTCATCGACCGCTTCAGCCGCTGGTATACCCCGGCCATGATGCTGGTCGCCCTGCTGGTGGTGCTGGTACCGCCGCTCGCCTTCGGCCAGAGCTGGGACGAGTGGGTCTATCGCGGGCTGGCGCTGCTGCTGATCGGTTGCCCCTGCGCCCTGGTCATCTCCACCCCGGCGGCGGTCACCTCGGCACTGGCGGCAGCCACCCGGCAGGGGGCTCTCATCAAGGGGGGCGCCGCCCTGGAGCGCCTCGCCCACATCGATACCCTGGCCTTTGACAAGACCGGCACCCTGACTCTGGGCAAGCCGCAACTGACCGAACTGGTGAGCCTCAATGGCCAGCCTGAGGCCGACCTGCTGGCACTGGCGGCGGCCATCGAGCAGGGCTCCCACCACCCGCTGGCCCGCGCCGTGGTGACGGCGGCCAGCGAACGGGGCCTCAGCCTCGCTGCCGCCCAGGAGCTGCGCGCCCTGCCCGGCATGGGCGTGGGAGGTCGCATCGACGGCGTCCTCTGGCGGCTGCTGGCACCGAGCCGGGTCGCCACCCTGGATGCGGCGATGCAGGCCCGGGTCGCCACCCTGGAGCAGCAAGGCAAGACAGTGGTGGTGCTCGGTCAGCCTGACGTCGCCCCGGCCGCCCTGCTGGCCCTGCGCGACCAGATCCGGCCGGAGGCGGCTGCGGCGCTGCAAGAGCTCAACCAGCTCGGCCTGCAGAGCATCATGCTGACCGGGGACAACCCCCGCGCCGCCGAGGCCATCGCCGGCGAGCTCGGCATGGGCTGGCGCGCCGGCCTGCTGCCGGAGGGCAAGGTCGATGAGATCGCCAAGCTCGGCCTCAGCCAGAAAGTCGCGATGATCGGCGACGGCATCAACGACGCACCGGCCATGAAGCGTGCCAGTATCGGCATCGCCATGGGAGGCGGCACCGACGTGGCGCTGGAAACCGCCGATGCGGCGCTGACCCACAACCAGCTCGGCGGGGTCGCCGCCATGATCCGGCTCTCCCGCGCGGCACTGGCCAACATCCACCAGAACATCGCGCTGGCGCTGGGGCTCAAGGCCATCTTCCTGGTCACCAGCCTGCTCGGCATCACCGGCCTGTGGATTGCGGTGCTGGCCGACACCGGCGCCACCGCCCTGGTCACCGCCAACGCCCTGCGCCTGCTGCGAAAACGCTAGGCCGGCCGTAAACTGAACAACCAACAGCCGCTCCAACGGGGCGGCTTTTTTATTGCCTCGCCCACGAGCAAAGAAAAAGCGCGGCTGCCGGTCGGCAGTCGCGCTTTGCTTACTCTCTCGGTGTTATCCCGCCCTTGGCGAGGCGGAATTCAACCCGGGGCTGCCGAGCCAACCCCGGGCTCGATGGGATTGCTTACTTGGGTGTGCACTCCTGAACAATACCAGTCCCTGGCTTGGCACCGGTTGGATCGACCTTCACCAAGAAACTCCAGTAACCCTGCGGGAGAGTCAGGCTATTGTTCTTTGCGCCAGAGCCGGGTTTGGCATAAGCGAATGCATAACCCACTTCCGGTTCAATGGCTCCACCACCGTTGTACAGGTACTCAAACTTCCAATCCTCATCAGCAAGTTTGAACTCTGTAGTACCGCTGTAGTTAAACACCACTTGATAAATGGCCAGGTCCCCATCCATTCCTTTGTAGGAGAGCTGGTGTTCAGGCTTAACGCCCCACTCATTCAAGCCGCCTTTGACGAACAGGTTATGTTCCAGCGGATTGCCCGCCACAGTATCCAGCACCTTGCAGCCCTGCACCGGCTCGGTGAAGCTGACGCTTAAGGTGGGTTTGTCCTTGTTCATGGCGGTGAACACGAACTTGTAGCTACCTGCCTTGGCCAGATCCAGCCCGATATTGCCGGTATCTCCACCCTTGCACAGGGTCAGCGGCGTGCCCACCACCAGCTTGTCACCGGCGTTGCAACTGCCGTAGTTGATGTTCCAGCCTGCATCGGCCACTTTCAGCTCGGTGTTGCCAAGCTGATCCGTCGTCACGTCGGCGCTGAACTCGTACATGAAGTTGCTGGTGAAGGTCAGCGGGTTCTTGTCACCGAAGCCCGAGTCCAAGAAACCCTTCAGGAAGAGTGCGGTATCACCGAAGGGAGGCAAGGTGCTCAGATCCGTCTTCTTGCTCACCGGCAGCCCCGCGCCCTGGGCACCGCTCTGCGGCTTGATGAACACCGCCGCCGACCAGGCGCCAAGGGTCAGCTGACCACTGTCATTGGCCGCCCCGCTGGCGATGCTGTCGGAGTCACGGTGGGCACCGCTCAGGACCATGCCGGTCAGATCGATGGGCTGATCCTTGCCGTCACGGAAATCGCCGATGCTCTGGGGCTGATTGGTGGCGTTGATCATCACCACCAGGCCGTCGATGGCCGGATCCAGATCCGCACCGGCGCCCACCCCGTCATCCACGCTCATCACGATGAGACCCGGGATCTGCTCAGGGCCGGTGTTGCGGAAGTCGACCCGCTTGATCACCTCGGCGCCGCTGCCAAGACGCAGCAGACGAGAGGATTGACGCAGTTCGGAGAGCTCCTGGTAGAAGTTCACCATCTGATGCATCTCGGCCGAACCCGGCTTGGCGTGCTGGCCGAGCACCTGCTCGATCAGCTCGTAGTTGGCCTCGTCCTTGTCCTTGCGCGGCAACCCTTTGTCAAAATTATTGTCATTTAAGCCGTAGTCGACCCGGTTGTACCAGTCACCGGAGTCGTAGCTGTCCCGCTCCATGGACTTGGAACGCAGCAGCTCGACACCCGCGTGGGTGAAGGGAATGCCCTGACCCAGCATGGCTGTCGCCAGAGAAACCCCCTGCATCCGCACCAGGTCGGCCCCGGCGGGTGCCTTGTACACCAGGTTGTCGAACAGGGTCTGGTTGTCGTGCTTGTCGACATAGTTCTGGATTTCGGTCGGATCCTGGGCATAGCCCGCCGGTTGACCGTTGTAGTCGATGTCGGAGCCCTTCTTCGGAATGCCGTCCTTGTCGGTCAGCACGAACTCCTTGAGGTTGCCCGCCATGCCGAGGCGCACCAGATCGGACTGATGCAGGGCGGTGGCGAGATCGACGCCGTCCAGCTCGTTGGCATCCACCAGGGCGCCGTTGCCAAAGCCCTGGGTCTTGCGAATGGCTTCGCCGCCGTCGAACGGGCTGCCGCCGCGCACCGCATCACGCAGCCGGTCGGAGAAGGAGCCGATGCCGGTACCGGCCAGGTGCTTCTGGGTCGCCTGCACGAAGCGCTTGTCATCCTGTACCTCGCCGAAGTTCCACCCCTCGCCGTAGAAGTACATGTCCGGATTGACCTTCTTCACCTCGGCCAGGGCCTGCACCATCTGATCTTTCGGGTGATGGCCCATGAGGTCGAAGCGGAAGGCATCGATCTTGTAGTCCCGTGCCCAGGTTACCAGGGAGTCATCCATCAGCTTGGCGAACATGGCGTGTTCCGGCGCCGTGTTGGAGCAGCAGGTGGAGTTTTCCACCGAACCGGTCTCCGGATTGAGGCGCTGGTAGTACCAGGGCACAATCTTGTCGAGCACGGATTTGGAACCGAGACCCGCTTCGTTGGTGTGGTTGTAGACCACGTCCATCACCACGTTCATGCCGATGTTCTGCTTGATGGCCTGCACCATCTCGCGGAACTCCTTGATCCGGGTCGTCCCCTCTGCATTGGTGGCGTAGGAGCCTTCCGGGGTGGTGTAGTGGTAGGGGTCATAGCCCCAGTTGAAGGAGTCCACCCCGCGCAGATAGCCGTACAGCTCCTGCACCACGGGGTTCTCCTTGCTGTCGCTGGCTTGCAGATCACCGAGCACGGCTTCGATGGTCTCGCCGCCACCACAGTGGCTGGCAAACCTGGAGTTCTTGACCTCGGGATTGACCTCGCACAGCTTGCTGAAGTCATCGCCGATGTTGGCCACCTTGGCCGGGTCCTCGTTGACGGTGGCGATGTCGAACACCGGCAGCAGGTGCAGGTGGCTGACGCCGCTCTTGGCCAGGGATTTCAGGTGGGTGACGGGCACGCTGTCGCTGTCGGTCAGCCCGAGGAACTTGCCGCGATGCTCCACCGGCGTCGACTCGTCGTTGCCGGTCAGATCCCGGACGTGGGCCTCATAGATGGTGATGTCGGCGGGGTTCTTCTGGCTGTGGGGCGCCTTGAGGCTGTCCCAGCCTTCCGGCTTGAGGGCCGGATCGTCGAGATCAACCACCTGGCTGAACTCGGAGTTCATCGCCAGGCTCAGGGAGTAGGGGTCGGTCACCTGATAGGATTCCAGCTTGCGGCTGACCGGGTGATAGACCTGGATATCGTAGCGGTAGTATTTGCCGACAAGATCGCTGCCCCCCTGCACGCTCCAGCTGCCGCTGGCCTCGTCCAGAGTCATGGCGCGCTCGCCAAGCGACTTGTGCTGCTCGTCGAACAGCGCCAGCTTGACCGACTTGGCGGTCGGTGCCCAGAGCCGGAAGGTGACATTGCCCCCCTCCACCACGGCGCCGTAGGCCAGCTTGGTGGCCGCTTCGCTGTAAAGGGCATCGAGGGCACCGGCACTCTGCACCAGGGTCGCCCCCTGCAAGATGCCGTCCGCATCGGTCCCGATGGCGACCAGCTCACCCTTGAGCAGGGGCTTGAGATCTTTCCCCGCAGGCAGGGCGAAGGCGGCGGCATCCTTGAGGTGCGGGTATTTGGCCTGCTGCTCTTCGGTCAGGCTGGTCGGGGTCAGCTTGAGGTAGGGGAAATCGAATACACCCTCGCTGTTTGCGGTGATGGTGCCTGACTCTGTGTAGTAGAGGCGCACATAGGGCTTGTCCTTGCCCCCTTGCCAAATCAGGGTGTTGTCGTCGATGAGATGGGCACTGGCCCCCGCCACGCCGAAGGCGGCGGTGAAGGCTTCCGCCCGGCTGCCGAAGATCTCGTTCTTGCCGGCGACGATGGCCACGGTGCGATCCGGGTGATCACTGAAGACCACCTTCATGTCGCTGCCGGTCAGGTTCGCGAGATCGCCGTTGCGGGCGATGAAGTTGATGCAGCCTTCCATCTTGGAGAGCGGCACGACCCAGGCCGGACCAAAACTGTCCGCCGCGGACGGCGTCTTGCTCTTGTCATCCCAACCGGTGTTGAGGCCGCCCTCCGAGGTCGAGTTGCAGGCGTCGTTGTTCCACAGGTGCAGGCTGTGGCTGGCGAAGGGGCCGGTGACACCGCGCGCCGCGCTGGTCTGGGTATCCACCAGGGCGATGACCGCTTCGTCGGGGCCGGCCGTCAGCAGTTCGGCCGGTGGCTGGACGTTGGGAAGACGAGCGACGGGCTCATCCTGAGGGGCAGGAGCAGAAGAACTGTTGTCGTTACAGCCTGACAAAAGCGCGAGCAGTGAGGCTGTTACCAGCGCCACTTTGGTCTTTTTCATATCCATTTTTTTATAATTCCCGCTGTAGTTAGTCTCGATATCCGAGTACCCGGTCATTGCCGAGCGGTGTCATATTAATCAGCGGGAATTGCCGTAAATGTGAGCGGATGGGCAAAAAAAACCAATCCGCATCAACAAGATAACGTTTTCATAACGAAAATTCGATCGCGCTCACAGACCTGGCACCGCTTTCGGCCCATACCAGCGGGAAGAGGGGAGCGAGTGACGAAATCAATGTCCAATCAAATGGATAGAGGGGGCTGGGTGATGAAACGGATTGAGGAGCAGGCCAGGCGGCTGGACCAGGAGTATCAGGGCATTGCCCAGTTGTTCGATCAGTTCTGCCAGCAGGCCGGCGTGCTCGCCGAACGCTATCACTTCTTCAACTGGCCGGATTATGAAGAGAGCCCGCCCCTCGCCCGCGCCTTCACCCTGCTGGGGGAACCACGGGAGCTGCGGCTGCGCTGTCAACCCGGCGAGGGGGGTTCCCTAAACGGCCTCCTCCAGGTGTGTGGCGAGGAAGGCAAGGTTCACGCCAGCCTGGGCTTTCATGCCGACGGGCACCTGCTGCTGGAGCCGGGCCGCCTGCTCGACGACCCGCCGGGACTGCTGCTGAGGCTGATGCTGGGCTCCCTCTGGCAGGATCAGGGGAGCGAGCCTCCCCGCTGACCCCCGCCAGGGGCGTCAGTCGGCAGACACTTCGATGGTCAGGTGCACCAGCTCCTCGTGGATGGCGAGGCGCTCGCGGATCGCCTGTGCCGGGACCGGGGTCGCCATCTGCAACGACATCGCGGCGGCATACTGCGTCTGCCCCACCCGCCAGACGTGCAGATCGCGGATCTCGGCGCCAGGCAGCTCGGCGATCACCTCGCGGATCTCGTCCACCAGGGGCGCATCCATCTCCGCATCCAGCAAGACGCGCCCGGTATCACGCAGCAGCCCCCTGGCCCACACCGCCACCAGCACGGCCCCGGCGATGCCCATCAGGGGATCCAGCCAGTCCGCCCCCCACAACATGCCTCCCACCAGCGCCACAATCGCCAGCACCGAGGTGGCCGCGTCCGCCAGCACGTGGAGGTAGGCGGCGCGCAGGTTGAGATCCTGATGGCCGTGGTGGTGATCGTGCGAGTGGTCGTGATGACCGTGATGGTGGTCGTGACCATGGTGATGGCCGTGATCGTCCCTGAGCAGCCAGGCACAGGCCAGATTCACCAGCAGGCCCAGCAGGGCAATGCCGATCGCCTGCTGATAATGGATGGGGCTGGGGTCCAGCAACCTGGCCACCGACTCGAACAGCATCAACCCCGCCACCCCCACCAGCAGCAGGGCGCTGCTGAAGCCCCCCAGCACCTCTATCTTCCAGGTACCGAAGCTGAACCTGTGATCCCGCGCGAAGTGGCGGGCTGCGCGATAGGCCAGCACCGAGAGGCCGAGGGCAAGGGCATGGGAGCTCATGTGCCAGCCGTCGGCCAGCAGCGCCATGGAGTTGTAGAACCAGCCGCCACCGATCTCCGCCACCATCATGACGACGGTGAGCAGCACGGCCCAGCGGGTCTTCTGTTCGGCCAGGGGATTCCCTTCGTGGACGACGGGGTGGTGGCAGTGGGATGAGGCGAGGGATGGCATGGATTTCTCCTGAAAACGAGGATGCTATATACTATACCCCAGTATAGTTTTATTGATCGAGAGGATCCTGGATGTCACACACGGTTCACGACAAGAAGAAGCTGCTGGCACGGGTCAGGCGCATCAAGGGGCAGACCGGTGCCCTGGAGAGCGCTCTGGAACAGGAAACAGACTGCGCCGCCATCCTGCAGCAGATCGCCGCCATCCGCGGCGCCGTCAACGGCCTGATGCTGGAGGTACTGGAGGGGCACATGCGCGAGCATCTTGGCGCCGAGGAGGCGACCCATGCCGAGCGGCTGGAGGATCTGGATCAGGTGGTGAGGGTACTGCGTTCCTATCTGAAATAAGGGCGCCCGGTGATGACGGGCGCCCCTGTCAGTCGAAGTCCGCGTAGGGAGTGAGAGGCCTTGGCGGCATATCGAGATCCCCTTGCCAGGGCTTGAAGGTGTAGCGCAGGAACAGGGTGACATGGCTGGGGGCATAGTCATCCGCCTGCTGGATGTCCACCCGGCCACCGATGCGCCAGTGCTCCGTCAGCCTGTGTTCCACCACGCCATTCAGGGTGTAGCCGAATCCACTGCTACTGCCCCCTTTCACAGGCGCATTCCTGTCTGGCAAACCGCTTGGCAACAAGCCTTCCAGCGGGTAGCGGCGACTGTCGTCGGTACGGGCGTAGGACCAGGATCCCGATCCCCCCAGCTCCCACGACCAGTCCGGGGTTCGCTGCCGGTAGCTCACCGGCACCGAGAGCGAGAAGTACCCCTGCGGGCTGTAATACCCCCCCTGCCCCAGGGTATAGCCCCCCAGATCCTGCTGGTAGTGCCACAGCATGGTGCTGATCCCCACGCTGGCACGGCGATGGGTCTCGTTGACGAACTTGTAATAGCCCCCTCCCATGAGCCGGGTGCGCCAGTTGTCGGGCACGTTCTTGCCGGTCAGCAGGTGCTGCTGGGCGCTGCCCCAGAACCCGACGGCCCCTCCCAGATCCCGGCTGAGATCGAGGCGGACACCGTTCGCCCGCACCCCGCCCCAACTGATGCCCGTGCCCGGATCCACCGTTCCCCCATAGGAGAGCAGCGAGCTGCTGACGGGCCGACGCGAGAGGGTCATCCCCCACCCCAGCGTGTGCCAGTCACCGGTCAAGGTGGCGCCACCAACCCAGTCCACCACCTCGAAACCGAGGGGCGTGGTCCCCAGATCGAACGCCCAGGCCCCCCACTGCCAGCCTGCCGCCAGGGTGGTCCCCCGGCTCTGCCGGTGCGCGTCCCCGCGGCAGTCCCTGGCCGCACAGGTACCGAACTGCGCCCGGTAAGGGGAGTCCGGCAGATCTCCGGCATCCATGTCGACCAGTTCAAGGCGGCCGAAGGCGGTACCACCGGCCAGCGGCGTATCCAGTTGCGCCATCTGGGTCAGCGCCCGCAAATCCGAGTAGCCCCCGGTACCGCTGGAGCCCCAGTAATCGCTGTCGAGGAAGAAGGTGGTCTGGCTCTGCCGGTAATGCCTGTCGAGATCGCTGCGCAGGCCGGATGCCAGCCATCCCTCCCCATCCTGACTGCGGGCCAGCCGGGTCAGCTCGCCCCCCTCCAGATCCTCGCGGGGGGCCAGACCTGCGGCCACCAGCCCCTTGCGATCCCGCACCAGAGCCCCTTCCACATCATGCTCGGCAAAACGCTGGCGGGCGGCATCGCGCCAGAACAGTGCCGCCTGCTGGGAGGCCGGTTGCAGCGCCACCAGGGGGTCGTAGTCGGTGAAGATGGCGCGGGCTGTCTCGCCCTCTCCCAGCGCCTGATAGAGATTGGCTACCCGGCGGTAGTAGTTGGCCCCCTCCGGGGGCAGCGGGCTGACCGGCCAGGCGGGCAGCCAGTGACGGGCCTTTGCCAGATCGCCCCTGGCCTGGGCCAGTTCGGCCATGCCAAGCCTGGCCTCGGGCTGTTGCGGCGTGCGGGCAAGCACCTCCTGATAGCGCTGCTCCGCCAGTGCATAGGCCCCCCGATCCGTGGCCCACTCCGCCAGCATCAGGCTCGCCTCTTCATCCGGCTGCAACGGCTGAAGCAGGCGTTCGGCCCCCTCATCATCCCCGGCCTCGTGACGCGCCCTCGCCCTGGCGAGCACCTCGTCACGGGCGAGGCGCTGATCCAGCGCATCCATGTCCTGTGTCCAGACGGACCTAGGGATGGCGGCCAGCACCCCTCTCGCCTCCACCGTCTTGTCCTGCCCGGAGAGATAGAGGGCGGTGGCGTAGCGCAGGGTGGCATCCTGCGGGTGCGCCGCCAGACGTTCCCGCAAGAGCCGCTCCCCGCTGCCAGCCTCCCCGAGGCGGGCCCGGGTATCGGCCACTCGATAGGCCAGCCACACCTCTTCCGGGGTCAGCGCGAGTGCCTGCTCGCGAAGGCGCAGCGCCGCCGCCACCTTGCCGGCCCGATCAAGCTGATCGGCCTCCTCCTCCAACAGCCCGGCCTTGAGCCGCCGCCCTTCGGCCTGCATCCCGGGGGTGCCCTGCTGCTCCAGCAGGGCCAGGGCACGCGCCGGATCCTGCTCCTTGTAGAGATCGAACAGGCGGGCCAGGGCCCGCTCCCGCGCGCTCCCCATGGCGAGCGCCTTGCGGTAGGCAGACTCCGCGTCGGCATCGCGATGGCGGCCACGCTCGCTGTCTCCAAGCCCCAGCCAGGCTTCGGGCTCACGCCCATCCTGGGCGATGGCACGGCGATACAGGGTCGCCGCCTCATCCCACTGCTCCCGTTCCAGGGCGCTGCGCCCCTGGCTCACCAGCAGCCAGTAGCGGTTGGTGGCCAGCAGGCTGCGCCATTTGTCCTTGTCGGTCACCTCGGGGTGTGCCAGCACCCGTTCAAACTGGGCGATGGCCAGCGCTCGCTGATCGTTGCGGGAGTAGGCCTGCCCCAGGGCCCCCATGAGTTCGGGATCCCCCGGGTTGGCAGCCAGGGCACGCTGCAAGCGGGAGATGGAGACACCACCTCCCGCCGTGCTTGCGAGCGCCGACTGGCGGGCACGATAGGCGGGCGAGGCCCACTTCTCCTCCTGGGTAGCGAGCAGCTGTTCCGCCTTGGTGGTATCCCCTTCGCCAAAGAGCACCATGTACTCCTGCAAGGCAGCGATGCTCCCGGGCCCGATGGGCAGGGATTCGATGTCCGCGAGCCAGATCTCGGCGGCCTCGTCCCGCTGATAGGGATCTCGCGCCATCTCGCGCAACAGGTTCTGCGCCCCCTGGCGCCGACCCTCCGCCAGATAGAGGCGAGCCAGCCCACCACGCACTCTGGGCTCACCCGGATATTGCCGGTTGAGTGCCTCCAGGGCCGCCAGCCCCTTTGCCTTCATGGCCGGGATCCGTGTCTGCAACAGGGCATAATCCACCGCCACGTCGAGATTGGGGGGCAAATCACCGGAGAACAGGGAGCGATAGAGACGCTCGGCCTCCTCCAGCCTGCCGGCGCTGGTCAGCAGCCTGGCTTGTTGCAGTTGCTGGCGCCTGGCCGGTTCGTTCAGGGCCAGGTTGGCCATGCCCTGACGATAGAGCGCAGAGTCGGGGTCTTGCTTGCCAAGGCGGGCCAGCAGTGCCCCGGCCTCCTTGACCTTGCCCTGGCGCAGGGCCTGACGGGCCTGGGCTGCCAGCAGCTCCGGATGATCAGGCTCCACCAGGGAGAGGGAATAGAGGCTGTTGCTGACGAGATCTTCCCGCCCACGGGCCTCGCCAATCCTGACCTGCTCCAGCAGCCAGGCCACCGGCTGTACCGTCCCTTGCGCCAGGGCTCCGCTCATCAGGCAGGCGAGCAGGCACCCCAGGGTCACTCTGCCTGACATGACTCGCTCCAATCCGGCTGCAGGGTACCGTCGGCGGCAAAGCGATAACGCCCCTGATCCCAGCCTGCGCCGAACAGGGTCAGCACGCTGCCGTAGTAGGCATCCGCATCCAGCCCGTGATCGGAGACCTGCTTGCGCAAGGTGACCTGCGCCGGCAAGCCCCGTGACAGGGGCAGGAGGGCGGCGGCAAAGCCGCTCGGCCCCTTGCCCTGAACCTGACCACTTTGGCTGGAGACCCGCTCGGGCAGATGACCCGATTCGGTCAGCTGCGCCAGCATGGGGGCAAAGTGGGCCACCAGGGAAGCCCTGGCGGGATCCTCTTCGCTCAACATGCCGAGCCAGAGATAGACGCGGATGGCGTCATAGCCACCGGTGTCGCCCTTGTCCGCCGTCACCTGCCATCCCTTGTCGGCCTGCCAGTCCACCCAGTCCGGGGCAAAGCCACGGGGCGCACTCTCCTGCAACAATTTGGGCAAGAGGGCCCGCATCTCCCCCCAGGGCCCCTTGAAGGAGGCGAATCTGGCCAGCAGTTGTGGAGGCAGATAGCTGGGGTTGAGGGTCCAGCGTCCCTCCCCCTCATAGCCTTTCGCCCCGGGCAGCAACACGGGGCCGAGACCCGGCAGCGTGGCGACCTCCTCCCGGGCGATACGGCGCAGCAACAGGGTGCCGAGGGCAGAGTAGCTGTGGTTCTCCCACAGGCGACCCGCCTCCAGCAGGCTGTAGGCTATCCAGAGATCCGAATCGGACGCGCTGTTCGCATCCAGCACACCCCAACTGCCGTCCTGCTGCCTGCCCCAGAGCCATGATGGCAGGAAGCCGGTCAGATCCCCGCGGGCGAGCTGCCGCTCCGTCCAGTCGAGCAGGCGGGCAAAGGTCTCCCTGTCATCGTTGACCAGGGCGAAGAAGAGGGCATAGCTCTGGCCTTCCGAGGTGGTGATGCGGCGCCCGTCGGCAGGGTCGATGACCCTGCCCTCTTCGCTGATGTAGTGCTGGCGAAAGTGATCCCACTCCGGCCAGTGACAGACGGCCTGCGCCGGGAGGGAACAAAGGGCCCAGAGGAGCAGGGCACCACAGACATTTTTCATCTGAGTCATCTCTTAATCTTCCTTCAGACGGCGGCGACTGGCACTGGCAAGCAGCACCCGCAGGCCCCAGCCCAGTACCAGCATGCAGAGCAGGGTCAGCCCGGCAAGACGCACCGGATAACGGGCAAACAGTTGCCAGAGACGCTCCCACCACGGCAGGTAGCCCACCTCGTAGCGATCCCCCACCACCAGGCTCTTCACCCCGGATTCCCGGATGATGGCCACCGAGCCTGCCACCTGATCGCGCAGGGTCCGGGTCTGCAGGGCATCATTGAGCAATGTGACCCCCGCCGGTCCATCCGCCAGCAAGGCCACCAGGCTGCGCTGATCATGGGTCGGCGATTGCAGCCCCAGGATGACGGCGATGGCCCGGTTGCCCGTCATGCCCACCCGGGCCTGGGGCTGGCGATCGGCCATGGTGTGCAGCAGATCCCCCTTGTGCTGGCGGGTTGGCTCGTTGACCCAGCTGCGCGTGGATTGCAGCAGGGCGTCGGGAGCCAGATCCCCTCGAAACTCCTCCGGCAGGGTGCCGATGAGCAGGGTATCCCGATCCGCGGTGCGCGCTCGCTCCCAGTCGTCCAGAACCTGCAGGGAGAGCGCCGGATACCCGGTCTCGGCCCCGATGGCACCGACGGCATCGAGCAAGGTGGTGATCTGCCCGGGATGGGGTCTGGCCGGCATGACAATCTGGGTGTCGGCGAGATCCGCCATCCTGCTGAACGGGAAGCCGGCATAGGCGAACGCCTTGAGGTCGGGCATCTCGATGAAGTGGCGATAGCCGGTGAAGTCGATGGTGGAGCCCTCGTCGATGCGCACCTGATGGGCAGGCGGCATCACCAGGTCGCAACGGCCATCCTCCGTTCCTCCCATGTATTGCTGGGCATACTCGAACGAGAAGCTCAGGCTGTTGGCCTGGGTGGTCTTGAGCCCGGGCATGCGCAGCGCCATGGTGTCGCCGTCGTCGGCAAACCAGAGCGGCAGGGTCAGCAACCGCTCACTCTTGACCTCGCCGGGCTCGAGCGTGAACGACTTCATGAGCTGGCCGTTGACCCCCACATCCAGCCGGGAACCGTCGCGCAGGGTGGGCGAGGTATGGTGATACTTCAGCTCCGTCCTGATGCCGTTCTCCCCCAGCAGATAGAGATCCGGCGGCAGGCGCAGCGTCAGGCTCATGGGCCACAGCGTGCGTCCCGTTGCCTGCAACTGGCCCGGGTACTCCGTGAGCTCATCAAAGCGCATCTTGCGATCCAGTCGCACCCAGTTCGGGGCATCGTAGGGTTGACGCGGCAAGAGCGGCTTCACCTCGTCCACCATGACGCTCTGGCCACGCAGCATGACATCGCCTCGCGCCAGCCCCTGCACCGCCGTCAGCAGATCCTGCTGATCCCGCCCCAGGATCAGCAGCAGCTTCACATAGGGGTTGTCGGGGGAGCTGATCATGTCGATGGTGGGCCCCTTCACCTCGGGATAGTCCACCAGGAAATCGGGGCGCGCGTCATTGGTGGCAAAGATCACGGCGTTGCGATCCGGCAACTGGTTGATGAGCACCGGGAAATGCTGACCTCGCCACTGGGCCTTGGTGCCGAACCAGGAGGCCAGCACCGCCGCCGCCTGCTGCTGCTCCGGGGGCACTGAGCCCGTGAACACCATGGGCAGAGTCAGCTTGCCATTGTCCCGCACATCGAGGAACGGCATGGGGAAGAAGGAGAGCTCGTTGCGCACCGGCAGGGTCTGCAACTGCAGGGTCAGCTTGCTGTCCCGGTTGACGTTGAGCCAGAGGGTATCGCTCGCCGGGTTCTCGCACACTTTCTGATAGTGGCCAACGAAGCTCACCTTGAGGCGGTTGAAATCCTTGGCATAGCGGGGATCCAGCTCGATGCTGGCATGGGTCATCGTCCCCATCTGATCCTGGTTGAGAGCCGTCACCCCCATCAGCTCGTCATTGAGATAGACCTTGACCTGGGAGATGAGCGGCAGCAGGGAGGGCGATGGCGTGAAGTTCAGGTCCAGGGTGGCCCGGGTCACCACCTCGTCCCGCCGCACGGTGAAGTCGGCCAGTCCGTCTGGCGCATTGCCGCGCAGGGAGAGGGTGCCTGGCGATGACGCCATCTGTTCGAAGCTCATCCCCTGGGTGCGCACCGGAGCGGGAACGGGCGGCAGGGGGCCGACGGCCTCGGCGGCGGTCGCACCCTGCGCCATCAGCAGGAGAGGAATAAGGTAGCGTTGTGGTTTCATCATCCTTTCACTGTCTGTGAGGTCGGAGTCCCGGCCCGGAAATCTGGGGAGACGCGACGGGGAACGAAGGAGAGGAGCCAGCGAGCCAGCTTCTCGAGGAGGATACAAACAAAGCCGATGGGTGAGGTACGGGCCAGACGCCAGTAAGCCCCCCAGCCGAGCAGGGTAATGTCGATCAGGCTGTGGAGGGGGCGATCCTTGCCCAGACGCTGCTGCCACAGGGACCAGGTATCGGCCCGGGCGAAGGTGCACTGGATGAACTCGACATGCTGTGCCTGCGCCATGGGCTCCAGCTCCAGTCCCAGCTTGCAGCCGAACACCCGCTGCACCTTGGCGGCGAACGCCTGCTCCCGCTGGTCATGGCGCAGCAGCAACCAGACCCTCTCCTTGTCGGCCAGGGGCAGGGGCGCCTCGAGCAGCACCCCGACCCCCCCGTTGGAGTAATCCCTGACAGTACAGGGGTAGAGGTGACCGTTCGCCAGCCTGATGGCCGCCGGCATCACCATCTCCACCCTGGGATTGGCACGGACCTGCCGCGACTCGAAGGCCACCGCCAGGGCGCCGCCCAGTATGGTCATGTTGTAGAGGGTCCAGATCATGCTGAGGATCAGGGTCGGCACCTCGTCGGCAGGGCCGGTGCCGATGCGCCAGAGGCCGAACCCCAGCCCGCACAGATTGAGCAGGATCAGCAGCAGATAGGGGCGGGAGACCGACAGATCGAGGAACACCTCCTCCGTCATGCCCCCCTTGGCGGTCACGTTGAACGTCCCCTTGTGGGGTGCAAAGAGCGCCACCGTGGTCGGCCTGGCGATGTACCAGGCCAGCACCGTCTCATAGACCTCGCCCCAGAAGGAGTGGCGGACCTTGCCCTGCAACCGGGAGTTGGTCAGGGCGCTGTGGAAGATGTGCGGCAACATGTAGAGGGCGATGGCCGCCGCCGGGGCATAGATGATGTAGGCGTGCAGGATAAGGAAGGCGAGCGGCGCCGTCAGGAAGATGAGCCTCGGTATGCCCGAGAGGAAGTGCAGCATGGCATTGAAGTAGCAAAGCCGCTGCCCCAGCTTGAGCCCCTTGCCGAAGAGGGGGTTGTCCAGACGCAGGATCTGCACCATGCCGCGCGCCCACCGGATGCGCTGACCGATGTGGGCAGAGAGGCTTTCGGTGGCCAGCCCCGCCGCCAGCGGGATCCGGATATAGGCCGAGGTGTAGCCGAGGCGGTGCAGCCGCAGGGAGGTGTGGGCATCCTCGGTGACCGTCTCCACCGCGATGCCGCCGATCTCGTCAAGGGCAGTGCGCTTGATGACGGCACAAGAGCCGCAGAAGAAGCTGGCATCCCACATGTCGTTGCCATCCTGCACCAGGCCGTAGAAGAGAGCCCCCTCGTTCGGCATCTTGCGAAACCGTTGCAGGTTGTGCTCGAACGGATCGGCGGAGAAGAAGTGGTGGGGGGTCTGGACCACGCCCAGACGGGGGTCCCGGTAGAACCAGCCCACCGTCATCTGCAGGAAGGAGCGGGTCGGCAGGTGGTCACAGTCGAAGATGGCGACCAGATCCCCGGTGGCCATCTTGAGGGCGTGATTGATGTTGCCCGCCTTGGCGTGCTCATGGGTCGACCGGGCCACATAGCGGATCCCGGCCTCCTCGGCGAAGTCGCGAAACGCCGCCCGTCCCCCGTCGTCAAGCAGCCAGATGGTCAGCTTGTCGGCGGGCCAGTCGAGCCCCATAGCGGCGTAGACTGTCCCCTTCACGATGGCGAGATCCTCGTTGTAGGTGGGGATCATCAGATCCACGCTGGGCCACTGGGCCGGATCCGCCGGCAGTTGTGCCGGGGGGCGGTGCAGGGGCCATGCGGTCTGCCAGTAGCCGAGCAGCAGCACCAGCCAGGCATAGGTCTCGGCGGCCAGCAGCAGCAGGCCGCAGGTCAGGCTGACGGGGTCGAACCAGTCGAGGGTCGAGGTGTAGCGCCACCAGATGTAGCGGCAGGAGATGGTGAGGGAGAGCACCATCATCATCAGCATGGGATAACGGCCCGGCACGGCCCGCAGGATGAAGGCCATGGCCGCCAGCAGGAGGACGAACACCAGCTGCGCCTGCAGGGTGAACGGCTGGGTGACGCAGAGCAGGGAGAGGCTCCCGGCCACCACACAGAGCAGCACGCTCTTCCAGCGTGCCTCGCGGGGCGTGGCCCTGGCGGCGGCCAGCCCTTTCTCCTCCTGGCGGGCCAGGAAGGCACCGAGAGTCTGAGTACCCATATGCCAGAGCCGCTGCCAGGAGGCAGGCCAGCGCAGAGGGATGGGCTGTGGGCGACGCACTATCATCCAGAGGCTCTGCAACAGAACGCGCAGGGGATCCCCCACCCGGGGGTGCGTCAGCTGGGGATAGAGCCCCCGGGCATGGCCCAGCACCCATTGCCAGCCATGACGCTCGAGGGGGAAGATAACCCAGGCCAGCAGCCAGCCCAGGGTCAATGCGGCCGCCCCCGGGCGGGAAGCCCCCCGCTCGCGCAGTGCGCGATAGCGCTGCGAGCACCAGAGGTCCGCAGCCGGCGTCAGCAGCCGCACTCTCATCGGGGCGCCTCCCCCTCTGCCAGACACCAGGTCGCCAGGGCGGCCAGCTCGTGGGCAACCAGACTGGTGGGCGCATAGCGGCCGACCGGCAGCTTGGCGGCCATGGCCTCCGCCATGGCTTCGTCCCTGTGCAGATGAAGATTGAGCAGAGGGAGCCCCCCTGCCAGCCAGAGATCCAGCAACCCCTGCTGCAGGGCCCGCTGGCTGGAGAACTGGGTCACCAGCAGACGCTCATCGGCCGCCCAGGGGTGGCGGTGAAGCCGCACATGGCAGTTGGCATCCGCATTGACCACCAGCAAGCGCCTGCAGGGGATGACGGGGGCCATGCCCAGGGGCAGATCCAGCAGCACCAGATCATAACCATCGATCCCTGCCAGCCACTCGGCTGACGCCCCCTGCCCCCCGCCATGGGAGAGCAGATCCAGTCCCTCCTCCCGGCGGTGAAGCGCTCCTCGCCACTCCCGCGCCGGCTGGGTCAGCCGGCTCCAGCCTCCTGGATCGTCATGGGGCAGGCCAAGGTGGATGCCAAGCTGGTTGTCCGGGCAGAGATCCACCGCCAACACCCTTGCCCCCTGCTCATGGGCTGCCTGGGCCAGTCCGGCCACGATGGCGGTGGTCCCCACACCTCCCCGGATCCCCTGCAGGGCGATCACCTTCATGCAGACCTCCCCTCGCCAGTCCCCTCGGGCCCTTTCACTGCCACCTCCGCCAGCAGGGGGAAGCGTGCGCACAAGGCGGCGAGCCGCTCCCTGGCGGCAATATCCTGGTAGGAGAGGCTGACACCAAAGGCCTGCTGGACCATGGCCACGTCATTGATCACCGTGCCCTCCACCGGGACACCGAAGGGGGTCTGCATGTCTGATTGCCGTTCGCTGCGCATCGTCACCTCCGGTCTCATTGGGGATAGGGGACCCAGTCCCCCTGCCCCAGCTTGATGTGGTACTTGCCCTGATATTCGATCACCACCGAGCCCTGGTTCTCGGACACCGACGGGGTCTGCGGCAGGTCGCCCAGCAGGGCATCCCAATCGATGGTCTCGCTCCCGAACACATCCTTCCCCACCAGCCTGGAGACCAGTTCTGATACCGCCAGGAAACTGCTGGGGGTGTCCACGTTGCGGGTCGCCTCGTGGGGCGCCTTGGTACCGAGCAGGGCAACCCCCACCGGCACCTGGGTGATGCTCGGGCTGGGAATGTCCCGCAGCCCGGCCATCTGCATCTTGTCGCCGGTGAGAGCGGCGCCGTGCTCAGGCACCATCACCACGGCCACCTTGCGGCCGGATTGCTCCAGCGTCGTCATGAAGTCGTCCAGCTGATCCAGCAGGGTCTTGAGCCTCGCCTTGTAGGGCGCTATCTGGCGGCTCGCCACATAGCGGTTGCCATCGTGCAGGGCGATGAGGTTGAAGAAGGTGACGTTGCGTGCCGCCTGACTCTGTGTCCGCTCGTTCAGCCAGCGGCCGAACAGGGCATCCCCGCGATAGATGGGCTCGCCATCGAAGGAGGCGAGATCATGGGCCAGCCCCTTCTTGTCCATGGGGGTCACATCCAGCCCGGCATACTGCTGCAGGCCGGTCAGGTAGTTGCCAAAATCCCCCGAGTGATCCATGGCCACCTGTTTGGCAAAGCCGAGCTGGGCCAGGTTCTCAAACAGCAGGCATTGCTTCGGCGCCGTCACATAAAGCCCCTGGTGGCTGGTCTGCCCGCAACTGGCCCGCAGCAGGCGAATGGAGCTCGGGCCGCTGTAGGAGGTGGCGGAGTTGAAGCGGTTGAAGCGAATGTCGAAGTGGGACCAGACCGGGTGCCCGGTCAGGCCGCTCGCCTCCACGTCACGCCAGGCCAGGGAGCAGACATTGATGATGAGCACATCGAAGGGGGTCGCCTGGGCTGGCAGGCTCTCCGGGAAGCGCACCAGCCTCTCCTGCTCCTCCCGATAGAAGTCATCGAGATAGGCGTTGAGGTTCTCGTTGGTCGGCGGGGCACTCTGGTCAAGCTGCTCCTCCATGGGCAGCACTGAGGGGCGGGTCTCCTCCCGGGGCGTGTTCAGGGCGTGCTCGCTCGCCCCCTTGCTGCTCGCGAAGGGATTGCTCACCTGGGGAGAGACCCAGAGCCAGAGCAGCGCCAGCAGGATCCAGGGGGTGAAGCGCAACCACTGGGCGATGAACAGATAGAGCGTCAGCAGCACGAACCCCGCGCCGACCATCTCCCAATTGATGAAACGCCCGAGCAGCTCAGCCCAGTAATCCAGGGTGAAGGAGAAGACCTGGCTGCCCTGGGCACGAATGCTCTCTATCCCCGGCAACCAGGTATCGTGATAGAAGATCCCCGCCCCCACCGGCAACGCCAGCCAGTGCCGCGCACGGCGCCACCCGACCCTTGGCAGGGGAAAGATCAGGAAGGCGGCAAACACCAGGTTGATCAGGGGGTGGAAGTTGAGATATCCCCCCCAGAGCAGGGCGAACTTGGCAAGAAAATAGACATTCCAGCCACCCAGGCCGTGCCAGTCCAGCCAGGGGGAATCGGCATCAGAAACATGTCGGGTCATCGGCGATGAGTCACCTGTTATCGTGGGCCCCCCGAAGGGGCCGGGCACACTGCAATGGTTGTCAAAAGAATAGCCTGACTATTATGCAACTATTTCTTTTGTCTCAGGCGGCGCCGAACCTGGCTCCCCCGGATGGGTGGGAGGGGAATGAGAGGGGCCGTATGCATCCATATATTATCCAAACGATGCCGATAAGGCAGCCTTCTCTGACAAAATGGGGGGAACGTGCAGACGGGATGCAGGATCCTGGCAAGGGCCCCGCGTTCACCACTGCGACAGACTTTGTCAGCCCTGTCGCCATCTCGAACAACTTGAGGCTACCTCTGGATTGCGCCATCATATCGGCCCGGCTGATGGCCGGCCGAATTGGACAGTCAACTTCAAGGACCCCCCATGTTTGAACACGTCGATGCCTATGCTGGCGACCCCATACTGACGCTAGTCGAAACCTTCCACAAAGATACCCGCGAGCAGAAGGTGAACCTGGGGATTGGCCTCTATTACGACGAGCAGGGCCGCATTCCGCTACTGCCGTCGGTGCAGCAGGCCGAAGCGCAGCGCGCCGCCGCCCCGGCCCCGCGCCCCTACCAGCCGATGGAAGGCGCCGCCAACTACCGCACCGCGGTGCAGCACCTGCTGTTTGGCGCCGAGCACGAAGCGGTCAAGGCGGGTCGCATCGCCACCATCCAGACCATCGGTGGCTCCGGCGCCCTGAAGATCGGTGCCGATCTGCTCAAGCGCTACTTCCCGACCTCCGAGGTGTGGGTCAGCAATCCCACCTGGGACAACCACAAGGCGATGTTCGAGGGGGCCGGCATCAAGGTGCACGACTACCCCTATTACGATGCGGCCACCGGCGGCGTGCAGTTCGACGCCATGATCGACTGCCTGAGCAGCCTGCCTGCGAAAAGCATCGTGCTGCTGCACCCCTGCTGCCACAACCCGACCGGGGTGGATCTCTCCCGTGCCCAGTGGGACCAGGTGATCGCCCTGGTGGTCGAGAAGAACCTGATCCCCTTCATGGACATCGCCTATCAGGGCTTCGGTGACGGGCTGGAAGAGGATGCCTATGCCATCCGCGCCATGGTGGCCGCCGGTGTCAGCTTCTTCGTCAGCAACTCCTTCTCCAAGAACCTCTCCTTCTACGGCGAGCGCTGCGGCGGCCTGTCGGTCATCTGCCAGGATGCCGAAGAGGCGAGCCGGGTGCTGGGCCAGATGAAGGCCACCGTGCGCCGCAACTACTCCAGCCCCCCCACTCACGGTGGCCAGATCACCGCGGCGGTAATGAGCCAGCCCGAACTGCATGCCATGTGGGTCGGTGAGGTGACCGAGATGCGCACCCGCATCAAGGCCATGCGCCAGAAGCTGTTCGAGGTGCTGAGTGCCAAGGTGCCGGGCCGTGACTTCAGCTACTTCATCAACCAGCGCGGCATGTTCAGCTACACCGGCTTCACGCCGGAGCAGGTGGACCGCCTTCGGGAAGAGTTCGCCGTCTATCTGGTGCGCTCCGGCCGCATGTGCGTGGCGGGCCTCAACAGCCGCAACGTCGACTACGTGGCCGACGCCATGGCCGCTGTGCTCAAGGGCTAAGCCCGCAAGCCCCGCTCAGGCGGGGCTTTTCGTTTGTCCCCTTGCCCGTGGAACCGTGATGGATCTCATTGCCCTCTCCCGCCTCGGCGGTCGCCACCTGGTGACCCTGCATCTGCTGCTCGACACCCGCAGTGTCACCCGCAGCGCCGAGCGCCTCTGCACCACCCCCTCCACCGTCAGCAAGACCCTCAACCAGTTGCGCGAACTGCTGGGGGATCAACTGCTCTACCGCCAGGGCAACCAGTTGCTGCTGACCCCGTTTGCCGAACGCCTCGGCCCGACGCTGCGCCGCCTGCTGGGGGAGCTCAACGGCCTCACCAGCCAGGAAGGATTTGCCCCTGCCAACTGGCAGGGGGAGCTGAACCTGGCGATGCGGGAGAGCAGCATGATCTGGCCCATGGGAGCCGTACTGGGTCAGTTGATGCAGGAGGTGCCGGGGCTGATGCCCGTCGTGCGTAACAAGGACGAGCAGGGACTGGCTGCTCTGGCGGCGGGCAAACTCGACTTCGTGATCCTGCCCCACGATCAGAGCCAGCCCGGGGTCAATCAGCCCGGCCTCGTCTGGGAAACCTTGCGGGAGGATGAGCTGGTCTGCCTGATGCGCGCGGATCATCCGGCGTTGACGCGCCCCTGGGATCTCGATGCCTACCTGAGCTGGCGCCACATCGCCATTCGCGATCAGGAGCTGGCCGATCCCTTCTTCGAGCAGAGTCTGGCCCAGCGCCAGGTACGGCGCAGACTGGGGGCCACCCTGCCGGATTTTGGCAGCGCCGCCGCCCTGCTGCGCCAGAGCGATCTCATTCTCACGGCCGTGAAGGGCTGGGCTACCCGGGCTTGTACCCAGGGGCTGGTGAGCCGCCCTGTCCCCTTCGATTACGGCGCCGTGACCCACAGCCTGGTGTGGTATGGCCCCCTGGGGGAAGATCCCGCCCTGCGCTGGTTCCGTCAGCGCATCCTGCAACTGGCCCGGGAGCTGGACGCCCCAAAATGATGCCTGGCCGCAGGAATCAGGGCTTCTTGGTATAGATGGGGCCTGGGAAAGAGGTGACGTTGTTACCCAGCTCGGTGATGCGGGCGGCCCCCTGCTTGCGCACCTGATCGACCCGCAGCACGTGGTGCATGGGAATAAGGGTGCGGGTGACGTCGGCAAATTCGCTCTTCAGCTTCTCGTGGCTGGGGTCGACGATGAGCGCCGTGTGGTTGTCCCACACGAAGTGGGCGATCTCGATGAAGCCGAACAGCTGGCCCTGATTCACCTCTCTTACATAGACTTCGTAACGCTCGCTGTGACAAATGAACTGCACTCGATAAAGGGCGTTGGATTCACTCATGGGTATCTGTTGGTGATGGACGGTTTGCCCATTCTAGCCGTCCCCTCGGACAGCCCCTATAGACAGAGTTCACAGTTGCGTCATATCGGGTCACAGCCTCCCGACGTGCCGCAGAGCTCAGATCGCAGGCAGCATCACCGACCCAAACCCCTTGGCCTTCAATGCGTTGGCAAGCACTGTCAGATCAGCCGACCCGGCTTCTGGCCATGACAGCGCCTCCCCTCGCACCCCGTGGTGGCGAAAGCCGTTGAGGCGGATGGGCACGGGCCCCAGCGACAGCAAAAAGGTCGTCAACGCCTCCTCCAGCGCGCCAGTGGCATCGAGAAAATCGCTCCGCCCCGGCACCATCAGCAGCCGCACCTCCGCCAGCTTGCCCGCCTGCGCCAGCAGTTGCAGCGATACCAGCACCCGCTCGCGGCCCCGCCCGGTCAGGGCCAGATGCACGGGCTCGTGCCACCCCTTGAGGTCTATCATGGCGCCGTCCAGCACCGGCAACAGCCGCTGCCAACCCGTTTCACCCAGGGATCCGTTGCTGTCGAGCAGGCAGGTGAGACGGGCCAGATCCGGCGCAGCCTTGATGGCCGTGAACAGGGCGATCACGAAGGGCAACTGGGTGGTCGCCTCCCCGCCCGAGACGGTAATGCCGCTCAGCAGCGGGCCATAGCGACGCAGCAGGGCCAGCACTTCTGCCACCGACATCTGGCGCGTCTTGGGGTTGGCACTGCGCGGGCAGGCCTCCAGACAGGCGTCGCAATCGGTGCAGAGCGCCTCCTGCCAATGAACCTTGCCCTCGCTCATGGTGAGGGCGCCACTCGGGCAGACCGCAAGGCAGTCGCCGCAATCGTCGCACAGCCCGATAGTGTGGGGATTGTGACAACCGGGGCAGCGGAAGTTGCACCCTTGCAGAAACAAGACCAGCCGGTTGCCCGGCCCGTCTACGCAGGAAAAAGGCAGCACCCTGCTCACCAGGGCGCTGCGCGTCAGCAGAGCTTCATCCATCGGACTCGGCTCAGTACTGGCTGATGGTCGACTCATTGGCCACCACTCGCGGTGCCCGCTGGCGAATAGCGGTCACGTCACTCGCCTCGGCACCAAGACAGGTGGTCTGCAACCGCGAGCCCTCCTCTGCGAAGCGGGCCACGTCGCTCTTGCGGATCATGTAGCCGGTCACCCGAACCAGATCGCTGTCGGCCACGTTGGCGGTGAACTCGCGCATGCCGATGGCGAGCGCCCCCTTGCAGAGCTGCAGCAGCGCCTGCGGATTCTGGCGGATGGTGGGCTCCAGAGTCAGGATCTCGCTGATCCCCGAGTGGTAGTAGCCGTGGTGCGGCGCCAGCGCCAGCACATGGCTGGCTGGATCCGGCTCCTGCCCGTAGGGAATGCGTACCCCCGGGGTCACCGCCACATCGATGCTGAGGCCGCCCTGTGAGTGCAGCAGAGCGTGCCCACCCCAGGCATGGGCCTGCGGCGTCGCAGTAACATATTCCGAAAGCTGGGCCGAGATGCGATAGCCAAGCTGGTTCGCCTCTTCGTCGTGACCGTAGCGGCCCGGCAGATTCTCTTTATCCATCAGGATGTTGACCGCTTCCGCCATGCCGTAGATGCCGAACATGGGGACGAAGCGCTCCTCATCCAGCAGCCCCTCCTTGATCAGGAAGCTATCGAAGAAACCGGACTCCTCGTGCAGGAAGGCGGCGCGCACCGCGATCAGCTGGGACGTGAGGCGGCAGTAGTGGGGCAGCAGACAACCGAGGAAGTCATCGATCCCCTGTGCCTGCTCGGCGACCCGCTTGAGGGAGATGCGCACCAGGGTGTTGGCACCACCGGCCTGCGGCAGGGAGTTGTAGCAGCTGACGATGCCAAAACCACGCTGGTCGAAGGTATCGCGATGGATCGGGTAGTTGGCGATGTGCGGCTTGCTGCACTCGGCGATATTCTTCACCGCCAGCAGCAGCAGATCGTCGGGAGTCTGCTCCGGATCGTGGAAGAAGGTGAGGTTGGGGGCCACCTGCTTGAGCTCGTTGTCGATGCGCAGGATCAGGCGGCAGATCCGGTTGTCGTCGGGACCAATGTTGACGTGCATAAAGGCGTCCGGCAGCACCCGGTCCAGATAGATCCAGAACCCTTTCAGCTTGCGGTAGAGAGTCTCGTCATCCAGCTCGCCGACAAAGGGAAGCAGCAGCTGATCGAGCCGTCCCAACCAGACCGGCATGCCGGTGACGGAAGGAACGTGGTGATAGAGGATGCGCAGGGCATCGAGCGCTTCATCGAAATCCCGCGGCGCTGCCAGCTCCAGCCAGGCTGAGCCCTGGGTCAGGAACTTCTCGTAGTCCGGCAGCACATAGCGCGGCTTGTAGGGGGCGTGCCCCTCGAACATGTCGCACAGCATCCCTTGTGCCATGGCATCCTGCACGGCGGCAGGCAACTCGGGGTAAGGCAACGCGTTTTCGACGGCGAGCGCCAGGGCCCGATTCTTCTGGGCCGGTGAGAGCAGAGGGTCGCGCACGATGCGCTGGCAGGTTTCGGTGAAGGACATGGTTCACTCCGTGGCGGGTGGAGCCAAAATCCTCACACTTGAGAGGCCTTTTTTGAAGTGACATTCCCAACAAGGCGGATATCCCATCAAGACATCCGCCATGCCGGATCACGGCACGCCCTTCACCAGGGCCAGAACAGGGCCACGCCCCCCAGCCAGCGCAGCAGGAAGAAGCCCCCCATGCCGACGACCACCACCACCAGGGTAGGCAGGCGCAGCAGGGTCAGCACCGTCACCAGCAGGGTGGCGGCCAGGTAGTCCGGATCCCAGTCCAGCCCGTGGCCGGGCTCATAGCTGAAGACGATGGGCAGCCAGATGGCGGTCAGCACCGACTGGGCCGAGAAGCTGAGGAAAGCCCCCATCTCGGCCCCCGGTTGATAGCGGGTCAACCGCGAGAAGAAGGCAAAACGGTTGAAGAAAGTGATCAGGGCCAGCAGCCCTATCATCAGCCAGCCCATGATCACCTCCTCATCCGGTGCAGCACATAGCCCACCACCATGCCGGCCAGGGCCGAGACGATGATGTGGATCTCCGCCAGCAGCGGCTTGGTGACGAGCGCCGTCCCGCCGCTCACCAGGGTGGCCGCCACCATGGGCAGGTTCTTCATGGCGGGGAGCGTCATGGCGATAAAGGTGGCGGCGATGGCAAAATCCAGCCCCATCTTGTCCAGCCCGTCAATGTACTGGCCGGCGGCGATGCCGAGCAGGGTCGCCAGGTTCCAGAACAGATAGAAGACAAAGCCCGCGATGAGCGCATAGGCGGGATTGAAGGCGCCGCTGCGCTCCCTGTCTTTCAGCGCCACCGCAAACATCTCGTCGGTCAGGAAGAAGGCGAGACTGGCCCGCCAGCGCAGGGAGAGCGGCAGCACGTCGCGCCGGAAGGTGAAGCCATAGAGCAGATGCTGGGAGGTGATCACCATGGTGGAGCCCATGATGGGCAGCAGCGGCGTCCCCGCCCCAAACAAGGTGGTGGCCGAGAGCTGGGCCGCCCCCGCATAGACCAGCAGCGACATCAGCTGTGCCTGGAGCGGGCTCATACCCGCCTGAAGCGCCAGGGCGCCACACAGTATTCCCCAAGGGATGACGGAAATGGAGAGCGGGAGCATATCCAGGGTGGCACGCCACCAGAGCGCCCCCGTGCGCTCGGGCGCAGGGAGGCGGGTTTCCAACATCATGGGATCATCCTTGTCACAGCCAATGCGAACCGGAAAAACTAGCACGGCGCAGGAGGCTGTGTCACGTCATGGTCTGCGACAAATGCAACGCCCGCATGAGAGCGGGCGTTGGCAGGCGGGATCAGGGCTCGATGATGATGGGAGTGCCGGGCTCGATGGCGTTCCAGATCTCGTCCATCTCGTGGTTCAGCACCGCAATGCAGCCATTGGTCCAGTTGGACGGCTGCACCCTGCGATCCCCCAGGCTGTTGCGCTGGCCGTGGATCATGATCATGCCGCCCGGGTTCACACCCAGCTCGTTGGCGCGCTTGATGTCGTCCAGATTCGGGTAGTTGATGTGAATAGCCTTGTAGAAACCGGAGTTGCTCTTCTTGTAGTCCAGGGTATAGCGACCTTCCGGGGTACGCTGATCCCCCTCACGCTGCTTGTGTCCTTTGGGAGCCGGGCCCAGGGCAATCCAGTAGCGCTTCACTTCCTTGCCATCCTTCATCAGGGTCAGGCTGTAACTCGACTTCTTCACCACCACCATATCGGCGGACAGAGTGGCAAAACTCAACGCGGGCCACAGCCCCAGCAAACACAGCAATACGGCTCTCACTATCCATCCCTCTGCGAGCCTTCTGGGCTCTCTTGTTAGCAAATCATCTGAATGTCGCCACTCTCTGGTGGCGAGCGAGCGCCATGATATGGGATCGCCGTGAATACTCAATATATCGGGAGAAACATATCTGTGGCCAGCAGGGGGAAATGGCCGTCAACCCGCCATGCAGAGGCCCTGCCAAGGGCTGGGCGTCGTCTCTTGCCTGCAACCGGGCACCTCAGCGCAGGTCGTCAAGGCCAGGAAGATGGCGCAGGGAGAAAAACCAGCGGGCAGCGCCGCCGCCAGTGACACTTGAGCCTGTCCACCCGCCAATCCCCGGCTGGCACCATGGGGTCAGGCCATCTCAACGCACAAGAAAAGAGCCCCTGATGGGGCTCTTTTGACTGTGCAACACCGGGCTCAGGCCTGGGTCACTGGTTCGGCGGTCTCAAGGCGCCGGATCCAGGCCTCGAAGTCTGCCAGCATGCGCGCCTCGGACTCGCTGTTGTCGGCGATAAGCTCGGCCCCGTGCACCACCCGGATATGGGCGTCGAGGGGCGTCCCCTCCCCTGCCGGTGGGCGCTGCCGCGCCGCCGCCATGCACGTCTGTGCCTGTTGCCACGCCTCGGCGGCACTCCGGTTGCACGCCTCTGCCAGCGGCACCGCACTGAAACCCTCGCCGGTGAGGCTCTGCAGCGTCTCGTCATGGGTCATGCCGTTGCCCGGTCCCCAGTAGTGGGCGGCCAGATCCGGTCCGATGCGCGGGTTGTCGGTGAGGTAGCCGTCGCGTTTCAGGAAGTAGGCGCGGGTCTGCTCCACCGCCATCAGCGCCAGCAGATAGCCGTGATAGGCGCAGGCCGACTCCTGGTTCAGAAGGTGCGGGATGGCCAGCAGCGGGCGCGGGCTCTCCACCCCCAGGATCTTGCGCTCCCACTTGCGGGCCAGGGCCAGCACGGCGTCGGGAGTGCGCTCGCTCTCTGCCATAGCGTAGAGATCCCGCTCGAAGTAGGCCACCAGCGCAATCTGGCGCTCGTTGAAGGCGCGAAATGGCTGGCGCGCTTCAATCATGGCCTGGATAAGCGCATCGGGGATGGGTTCTCCCGCCGCGTTTCTGGCGTAGCGCTTGAGCCAGTCCGCGTCGTCCAGCAGGCTGTCGCAGAACATGGACTGGGTCTCGGCATAGGCCATGGAGGTGGGCGGAAACTCCTGGGAGAAGCAGGGGGCGTTGCCGGTGACGTTGGCAAAGTGCGCCGCGTGGCCTCCCTCGTGGAACAGGGTGTTGAGCCCGCTCCAGCCGCTGCCCACCTGGGCCGGATTGGCCAGGCTGGTGAAATTGACCACCGCCGGCACCCACTCCCCTTCCTGCCAGAAGCTCGGCACCGGGCCGTGACAGAAGCCGTTCTCGTATTTTCCCTCCCGGGTCAGCAGATCCAGGGTGAGGGTGGCACCGCGGTACTGGATGCCGAGCCGGCGGAAGCTCTCGACCCAATCCTTCAGCGCCCGGGAGAAAGGCACGTAAGGGTCGAGCTGGCGGGTCACGTCACCACTCACGCTGTAGCGCAGGTTGTGGGGCAGCAGGGCTGCTTCCCCCTTGGCCGCTTTCAGCTCCGCCAGACTCTGGTGCAAGCGGGCATCGGTACGGGCGATGAAGTCGTCGAGAATGGCAAACAGCTGCTCCGGGCTCATCTGCTCGTTCTTGTGCACCTTGTAATCGAAGTAGTCGCGATAGCCCATGGCACGGGCGAAGCGGTTGCGCAGCGCGACGATGGCCAGATAGCCGTTGTCGACCACCCACTGCTCCAGGGTGTGGAACATGGCGAGCGCGCTCTGGCGCACCGGCTCGTCGCGACTTGCGGCCAGCGCTGTGCTGGCGGCGGGCAGACTGCCGGGCACCTGGCGGCCCTGCTCGTCCAGCAAGGTCAGCTTCAACCCCTTGCGACGGGCGAAGAGATCCGCCTCGGCGGCCACCAGCTCGTCCATCAGGGCGGAGGCACCGGGATCTTCGATGACGTTGCACTCGAAGAAGGCGATCCAGCCCCCCAGGCCGCGCCTGAGATCCGCCTCTTCGGCCTGGGCATGCATCTCCCGCAGCACGGGCAGGCGGGCAGGATCGGCACAGAACCCCTTGTAGGCCTGTTCGGCCGCGGTGAAGCCTGCCTGATCGTCGCTGGTGCCCATGTAGGTGGACCAGAACAGGTCCTCCTTGCGTCTGTGCACCTGCAGGTAATCGGCATTGAGCTGGTTGAGATAATTCCTGGCAATGGAACTCATAACTTCCCTCTTGTTATGGGGCAACCACGGGGGCGCCCACTCCTTTTTGGTGAAATGCCAACCCATTCACACTTCTTGCAAATGGAGTAGACAAATTGTGCGCCGGGATGCGCGCCATCACGCTATCAAAAGCGAGGGTTTCTGTCTGCTGGCTATACTGGTTGTCAAACGGCTCAATTGGCAGTTTTTCATCGCAACCCATTGAAAGTTAATGACATGTTAAAAACAACAACAATCAGAGCCGGCCGACAGTTCGGCCACAATCAGACCCGAATGGGAAAGTAAGGATAAGACTATGTTCAAGCTCGGTGATATTGCCGTGAGTCGCAAACTGATGCTGCTGCTCTCACTGGCCCTGGTCGGCTTCATCGCACTGCTGCTCATCTCGGCCAGTGCCCTGCACCGCAATCTGATGAGTGAACGGGAAGCCAGGCTGCAGGCGGTGCTGGATCTGGCCATGAGCCGGCTCCAGGCCCTGGCCGCCACCCTCCCCCCGGAGCAGGCCAAGGCACAGGCCAAGGCCATGCTCGACAGCATGCGCTTTGACGGGGACAACTACCTGTTCGTGCTGGATGAAGATCGTCGGGTGGTGGTGCATCCCGCCAAACCCGAGCTGGTCGGCCAGCAGATGGGCAACAACCCTGCCGAGTCCCACTGGCAGCACATGGTGGATCTCGGCAAGGGCGGCCACCAGGGCAGGCTGGAGTATCAGTGGGTCTCCCCGTCCGGCGAGGCGGCCCAGAAGATGTCGCTGGTGACGGGCTACCAGCCCTGGGGCTGGATCCTGGGCTCCGGTGTGTTGTTGCAGGACATTGAGGCCACTATGTGGTCGCAATATGAGTGGATGGGTGGCGCCACCTTGCTGGTGATCCTGTTGATGGGGCTGCTGGGACTCGCCATCAGCCGCTCCATCGTCAATCCCCTGGCCGAGATCAACAAGGCCATGGCCCGGGTCGCGGCCGGCGATCTGGTGGTCAGCATCCCGGTGCTGGGCAGGGATGAGCTCGGCGCCGTCGCCAGCTCCACCAACCAGGGGCTGGATGCCATCCGCCGCGCCCTGCTGGAGGCGAGCCAGGGGGCCCGCAACGTGGCGGATGCCGCCCTGCGCATCGCCGCCTCCGCCGAACAGACCAACCAGGCGGTCAACAGTCAGCGGGATCAGCTCGCCCAGCTCGCCACCGCCATGAACGAGATGAGCGCCACCATCGCCGACGTGGCGGGTCACGCCGAGAATACGGCCCGCGACACCCAGGATGCCACCAGCGAGGCCGGGCTCGGCAACCAGGATGTCCATGCCAGCGTGCACGGCATCCAGGCGCTGGCCACCGAGGTGGATCAGGCCACCTCGCAGGTCAACCAGCTCAAGGAGGGAGTGATGCAGATAAGCGAGGTGACGGCGGTCATCAGCGCCATCTCGGAGCAGACCAACCTGCTGGCCCTCAACGCCGCCATCGAGGCGGCCCGGGCCGGCGAGCAGGGCCGTGGCTTCGCCGTGGTGGCCGACGAGGTGCGCCAGCTGGCCAGTCGCACCCGCCACTCCACCGAGGAGATCCAGAGTACCATCACCCAGTTGCAGCAACGGGCTGTCACCGCCGCCAACGCCATGGACGCCAGCCGCAAGCTGGCGGAGAGCAGCGTCAACCAGTCCGAGAAGGCGGGGCAGGATCTCTCCCTCATCGTCAATCACATCCAGCACGTGAGTGACATGGCGACCCAGATCGCCACGGCGGCGGAGCAGCAGAGCATGGTGGCGGAAGACATGAACCGCAACGTCAGCGGCATCAACGACTCGGCGCTAGAGATGTCCCAGGCGGCCTCCCAGTTGGCCCAGGAGAGCGAACTGCTGGCCGGTCTCTCCCGAAGCCTCGACGAGCGACTGGCGGTGTTCAAGCTCGACAACGCCCAAGCCCAGGACAGGATGATGCGACCGACCCAGGCGTCCTCTTCCCGAGCAGGCATGCAACCCCGCCACTGAGTGGCCCCATGAGCCCCTGCCAGGCTTGCAGGGGCTCCTTTCCTGTCATGGCCACGGGAGCCTCTCCCGGGCCACCCTCTCGCACTGAACCAGCGCGCAGATCCCGATGGAATGATCTGCCGCTGATGCGCTGCTCCGATGAGATGGCACTGTCAATTTTTACACTTAATTTTTTAACAAAATATAGTCATGATGAGTGGTCGCCACAGGCGGCACCATGATCCTTTCTGTAGTCATTTGGCAAACTGGTTGAAAGGCCAGGACGCAAAGCCTCCGGTCTAAAGACAAGCTGTCCAGGATAGCGGGGTTGCAGCACCGTGTTTCGGGGAACTCCCCTGCCAACGTGACTGCCCACATCACCGAACAGAGGAATGTATGGCAGCAAATATCCGACTCACCCATCTCGCGGCAGCGCTGGCGCTGCTGGCCAGTGGCGGCGTACTCGCTCACGGCTACATCAGCCAGCCCGAAGGGCGCAACTACCTGTGCAAGACAGGGGGCAACAGCCAGTGTGGCGCCATCCAGTGGGAACCCCAGAGCCTGGAAGCCCCCTCCGGCTTCCCCGATGGCGGCCCCGCCGACGGCCAGATAGCCTCGGCCGGTCACCCTCAATTCGGCGAGCTCAATACCCAGACCCTCGATCGCTGGACCAAGCGTGAGGTGCAGGCCGGTCCCTTCGCCATCAGCTGGACCTTCACTGCCAACCACGTGACCCGCAACTGGCGCTACTACCTCACCAAGCAGGACTGGAACCCGAACCAGCCCCTCACCCGGGATGCGTTCGATCTCAATCCCTTCTGCGTCATCGAGGGCAACATGGTGCAGCCCCCCAAACAGGTGACCCATCAATGCACCCTGCCCCCGCGTACCGGTTATCAGGTCATTCTCGGGGTGTGGGAGGTAGGGGATACCGCCAACAGCTTCTACAACCTGATCGACGCCCGGTTCAAGGATGGCACCCAGCCCCCGCTGACCTGGAACCAGGGAGGGACCATCTACCCCTCCATCGACCTGGTGGCGGGTGACAAAGCCAGAACCCGGGTGTTCGATGCCAATGGCGAGCGCACCGATCTCCAGACCGAGCTGATTATCGCCAGCGCCGGGCAGGGCCAGAAGAACAACTGGGCCCACGCCCTGGCGAGCAAGATCAACGCCGAGCAGAGCCAGATCCGTGCAGGCCAGCAAGGTACGGACGGCCAGTTCAACCCCGTCTACGGCCAGAACCCGGTCTACCTCAAGGCTGGCAGCAACCTGCAACGGGTCGAGATCCAGCTTGAGCAACAGCAGCCCCCGGTGGAGAACGGGATCAGCGTGAGCGGTCCGGCGAGCGACTACACGCTCGACAACGGCAAGCTCACCCTGACTTTCACCGTCACGGCCCAGGGGGATCTCGCCATCACCAACACCCTCTATGACCACGGCGGTGTCGCCAGGGGACAGAGCAGTGCCGACATCAAGGACGGCAGCCAGAGTTTCTCCATGGCGCTGACCGGCTTGAGTGCGGGCCACCATCAGCTGGTGATCGAGGGCAAACCCAAGGCCGGTGGTGACGCGGTGCAGCAGACCCTGGACCTCATGTTCAAGGATCCGGCAAGCGGGGGCGATTACCAGTTCACCTTCCCGGACGGCCTCAAGTCCTACACCGCCGGAACCCGGGTGCTGCAGCCGAAAAACGGCAAGGTCTATCAGTGCAAACCCTTCCCCTACAGCGGCTGGTGCAGCCAGTGGGCGAGCACGGCCACCCAGTATGAACCGGGCGTAGGCTCCCACTGGCAGGAGGCCTGGACAGCGCAGTGATGGGACGTCTCCGATCTGACGGGATCCCGCTCGGCGTTTCCCGTGCCAGATCAGGTCAACATCAAACAAACGGGGAGCCCATGGCTCCCCGTTTTTCATCCACCCCTCGGTTCAAATCTGGTAATCGAGCAGGGGCTCGTTGCTCATGGCGCGGGCCTGGATCTCCGCCAGCGCCAGCTCGGGGTTGCAGAGCTGGATGAACTGCCAGGCAAAGTTGTGCTGGAACTGCCCCTGCTTGAGGCCGATCCAGGCGGTGTGCGGCGCAAACAACCGACTGCCGTCCAGTTGCACCAGCCCCTTGTCCCGCTGGGAATCGAACGCCATGTCCGCCAGTATGCCCACCCCCATCTCCAGCTCGACATAGGTCTTGATGACGTCGGAGTCCTGGGCGGTCAGCAGGATCTGCGGCACTATGCCCGCCTCGGCAAAGGCATCATCCACCCGTGCCCGACCGGTGAGGCCGGCCTGATAGGTGACGATGGGCCAGTGGGCCAGAGCGGCCAGGGTCAGCTCCCGCTCGGCGGTGAGGGGGTGCTGCTCCGGCACGACGATATTGTGGTGCCAGCGGTAGTAGGGAAAGGCCACCACCCCTTCGCTCTTGTCGAGCTGCTCGCTGCTGATGCCGATGTCCACCTCGCCGGTCTGCACCAGCCGCACTATCTCCTCCGGGCTTCCCTGACGCAGCTCCAGCTGTACCAGGGGAAATTGCTCCCGAAACGCCTTCACTACCCTCGGCAGGGCATAACGGGCCTGGGTATGAGTGGTCGCGATGAGCAGCCGGCCCGAGTCGCGATTGGCAAAGGTGCTCGCCAGTTTACGGATGTTGTCGGCATCCCCCAGGATACGCTCAGCGATCACCAGCAACTCCTTGCCCGGCTCGGTCATACCGAGCAGACGCTTGCCATAGCGAATGAAGAGGGCGAGCCCCAGCTCCTCCTCCAACTCGCGAATGTGGCGGCTGACCCCGGACTGGGAAGTAAAGAGGGCATTGGCCACGTCGGTCAGGTTGTAATCCCGCCGTGCCGCCTCCCGAATGATTCGCAATTGCTGAAAGTTCACCTCATCGCCTCCTGCGCTGAGTGGCGGTGGCTCGTGCCACCGTCCTCTTGTTATGGATTGCCGGGATCATGGCCCGGCAGCAAGCCTGACAGGGGGCCGCACCTCGCGGCTTGCCCTCAGATCTGGTAGTCGGGATAGAGCTGTGCCTGCCTGGCCACCAGACGCACCCCCTGGCCGGGGGCAAAGGCCCGGGCGGCCTCCTTGCTCAGTTCGGCCTCGTAGTGGGCGCCTCCCGTCTCCCCATCGCCACGCAGTTCCACCCGGATGCGCGGCCCCATGGGCAGCAGGCGGGTAATGGTGGCGCGAATGCCACCGGGGGCATCCGAGGGCAGGATCTCCAGCTCGTGGGGGCGCACATAGGCAATGGCCGCACTCCCTTCTGCCAGATGGGAGGGGATGGGGCCACCCAGTTGCTGTTCACCGATGCCGAGCCCCTGCCCGGCCACCCTGCCACGAAACAGGTTTACGCTGCCAAGGAAGCTGTGCACGAAGGCACTGGCGGGCTGATCATACACTTCGGCAGGGGTGCCAATCTGCTCTACCTTGCCGGCGTTCATCAGCACCACCCGATCCGCCACCTCCAGGGCCTCTTCCTGATCGTGGGTCACGAACAGACTGGTGACATGCAGCTCGTCGTGAAGCTCACGCAGCCAGCGGCGCAGCTCCTTGCGCACCTGGGCATCGAGGGCGCCGAAAGGCTCGTCCAGCAGCAGCACCTTGGGCTGCACCGCCAGGGCCCGGGCCAGGGCGACCCGCTGGCGCTGACCACCGGAGAGCTGGGTCGGGTAGCGTGCCGCGACATGGCTGAGCTGCACCAGATCCAGCAGCTCCTTGACCCGGGTGCGGATGGCCGCCTCGTCCGGGCGTTCGCTGCGCGGCTTGACCCTCAGGCCAAAGGCCACGTTCTCGAACACCGTCATGTGGCGAAACAGGGCGTAGTGCTGGAACACGAAGCCAACGTTGCGCTCGCGCACATGGAGATCCGAGGCATCCTCGCCGCGGATGATGACGCTGCCACTGTCCGCCTGCTCCAGCCCGGCGATAATCCGCAGCAAGGTGGTCTTGCCGCAGCCGGAGGGGCCGAGCAGGGCGACCAGCTCACCGTCGTGAAAATCGAGGTTGATGTCGGCCAGCGCCGCGTACTGATTGAAATGCTTGTTGAGCCCTTGAACCTGAATGCTCATGAATACCTCTCCTATAACCGTTAATTCGGGATCAATGGGACTGGGTCGGTTGGCCGCGCAGCCTGGCCAGCAGGGTCTCACCCAGCAGGGTGAAGATCCCGAACAGCGCCAGCAGGCTGGCCACCGCGAAAGCGGCACCGGTCTGGTACTCGTTGTAAAGGATCTCGATGTGCAGCGGCAGCGTGTTGGTCTGGCCGCGAATGTGGCCGGAAACCACGGAGACAGCGCCAAACTCCCCCACCGCCCGGGCGGTACAGAGCAGCAGGCCATACATCAGGCTCCAGCGGATGCCGGGCAGGGTCACCCGCCAGAACATCTGCAACCCGCTCGCCCCCAGCATGATGGCGGCCTCCTCTTCCTCCGGGCCCCGCGCCTCCATCTGGGGCAGCAGCTCGCGTACCACGAAGGGCACAGTGATGAAGGTGGTCGCCAGGATGATCCCCGGGGTAGCGAAAATGATCTTGATGTCGTGCTCGCTGAGCCACTCGCCGAACCAGCCACGACTGCCGAACAGCAGCACGAACATCAAGCCCGCGATGACCGGCGAGACCGAGAACGGCAGATCGATGAGGGTGATAAGCAGTTGCCGGCCAGGGAAGCGGAACCGGGCGATGGCCCAGGCGGCGGCCAGCCCGAACAGCAGGTTCAGGGGCACCGAGCAGAGCGTCACCAGGGCGGTCAGCCCCAGGGCGCTCAGGGCATCCGGCTCGCTGATGGCGTGCCAGAAGAAGGCCAGACCCGGGCTCAGCGCCTGGATGAAGACGGTGGCCAGCGGCAACAGCAGCAAGGCGGCAAACCAGCCCAGACCGACTGTGACCAGCAGCCATTTGACCCAGACCGGTTCATGGGTCACCGGGGGATGACGCGCCGGGGTGGCCGGAGCGGACTCCTGGGCCTGATCGAGATGTGCAGTAGAGGCGTTCATATACGGCTTCCTCCGATGCGAGCCCAGCTCCAGGCTTGCAACTTGTTGATGAGCAACAGCAGCACAAAGGAAATGAGCAACATGACGGACGCAATGGCCGATGCACCGGCGTAGTCATACTCCTCCAGGTGACTCATGATCATCAGGGGGGCAATCTCGGACACCATGGGGAGGTTGCCGGCAATGAAGATGACAGAGCCGTACTCCCCCACGCCGCGAGCAAACGCCAGGGCAAAACCGGTGAGCAGCGCAGGTACCAGGGTCGGCCACAATACCCGGATGAAGGTCTGCCAGCGGTTGGCACCCAGGCTCGCGGCCGCCTCCTCTTGCTCGCTCTCCGCTTCCCGCAGCACCGGCTGCAGGGTACGCACCACAAAGGGCAGCCCGATAAAGGTCAGGGCAATGACCACCCCTATGGGGTTGTAGGCAAGCTCGATGCCCAGCGGAGCGACCCATTGGCCAATCCAGCCGTTGGGGGCAAAGATGGCGCACAGGGCGATGCCGGAGACGGCAGTCGGCATGGCAAAGGGCAGGTCGATCAGCGCATCCACCAGTCTGCGACCGGGGAAGGTATAGCGCACCAGTACCCAGGCCAGTATCAGACCGAACAGACTGTTGAGCAGGGCGGCAATGAAGGCGGCGCCAAAGCTCAGGCGAAAGGAGGCGAGCACCCGGGGGGAGCCGATCACCTGCCAGAACTCGGCGGCGCTCAGGTTGTTCACCGCAAACAGCACCAGTGCCGAGAGCGGCAGCAGCACCAGTATGCCCAGATAGAGCAGACTGAAGCCCAGCGTTGGCCCCAGGCCTGGCAGGACGGAATAAGAACTTAATCGCATAACACATCCGTTTGTTATAAATACTTTGGATGTGACGATTTTGCTCACGGCGGCCAGGGACAACAAACACCAATAATGCCTTTGCTAAGCACTTTTTTATCTAACAATGGTGGAACAAGGCTTTTAGAGCGATAAGCATAAAAAAAGGTCTTTTATATAAATAAAAGACCTAAAAGACGGAGCGGTAAAACCGGGAACATGCAAAGTCAGTCACGCTGGCCAACTTGCCAATCTGTCTGGAAATTGTGCCGAGACAATCCGAGGTGCCCTCATCGAAAACTGAGTGCGGCCTGCTTGCCCCACTCGGCAGGAGCAGGCTCCACCACCATTTCGGCACGGCGGTATAGGGTGCCGAGCAAAGCGAGCCCCTGGTGCCACTCCCCATGGCCGGACTGGGCATTGATATGGCCCACCTCCCCCGCATCGAACAAGGGCACCTGCCACTGCCGGCTCCAGAACTCTGCCCGCTCGAAACTCATCCAGGGGTCATTGCGGCTGGCGATCAACTGGGCAGAGACCTTGATGGACCCAGCCAACACCTCATCCGGGATACCGAAACGGGCAGGATCGGCAGGGGCAACGATGAAGATGGAGGAAACCTTGTCTGGTTGCAGTCTGGCGGCAGCGATGGCCGTCAGAGCGCCGAAGGAGTGGGCGACCAGGTGGACCCGGCTGCGCCGGCTCCTGAGCTTGCTCGCCAGCTTGGCGCTCCAGACCGTGAGATCCGGCTTGTCCCAGGGCAGACCCATCATTCTCTGCCACTGGGGAAATTGCTGGTGCCAGCGGCTCTGCCAGTGATCCGGCCCACTATTGTGCAGACCGGGAACCAGAAGGATCTTGTTCATCGTGGTACTCCTATCTGTTGTCACAGGGGCCTGTGTCTCTTAGCGGCCCGGCTGGTAAATCTGGTCAAACGATCCGCCCTGGGCGAAGTGCTTCTTCTGTGCCTTGTCCCAATCTCCTTCCAGATCCTTGACAGTAAAGAGCGTCAGGTTGGGGAACTGGGCCGCTGTCTCCTTCAGGATCGCCGGATTGCTCGGACGATAGTGGTATTTGGCGATGATGCGCTGCCCTTCGTCGGAGTAGAGATACTCGAGGTAAGCCTTGGAGACGGCCTCGGTACCATGCTTCTTGGCTACCTTGTCCACCACGGCTACCGGCGGCTCTGCCAGGATGGAGACCGAGGGCACCACCAGTTCGAACTTGTCGCTGGTGCCCGGCTGATTGAGCACCAGCAACGCTTCATTTTCCCAGGCCAGCAACACATCCCCGAGCCCGCGTTCGATGAAGCTGGTGGTGGCGCCACGTGCCCCGGAGTCCAGCACCTTCACATTCTTGAACAGATCGCTGACAAACTGTTTGGCGCCCTCTTCAGTGCCGCTTTTCTTCAGGGCATAGCCCCAGGCAGCCAGATAATTCCAGCGCGCACCGCCGGAGGTCTTGGGGTTGGGGGTGATGATGGCGACATCCTTGCGCACCAGGTCGCCCCAATCCTTGATCTGCTTGGGATTCCCCTTGCGCACCAGGAAGACGATGGTGGAGGTATAGGGAGAGGCATTGTTGGCCAAACGCCCTTCCCAGTCGCTGGCGGTGAGACCTGCCTTGGCCACCGCATCGACGTCATAGGCCAGCGCCAGGGAGACCACGTCAGCCTCCAGTCCGTCCACCACGGCACGAGCCTGTTTGCCTGAGCCACCGTGTGACTGGCTCACCACCACATCGTCGCCGGTTTTGGCCTTCCACTCCTTGGCAAAGGCACTGTTGTACTCCTGGAACAGCTCCCGCGTCGGGTCATAGGAGACATTCAGCAGCCGCACCTCGGCGGCTTGGACCTGACCGAGAGCCAGCAGGGAGAGAACGGTGAGAGCGGTCATTCGCAGTTTCATGGTGATACTCCATATCGTTGGGTTGAGTACAGCATGCCCGCTTATGCATATTCCATGAAGAAAGAAAAAGCGCTTTGCTTATCTCTTATCCGCATATGAGCTCCCGATGGTCCTCTGGCACTCTCGGCCAGAGCGTATTTTCGCGCTTGCGGTGCTCATCTCCAGACACGACAAAGCCCGGCCGATTGGCAGGGTTGGGAAAAGATAGAGGAACAAAGGCAAACCAGAGCGAAGGGTAAGCCCTGGGTAAAGGAACAATGCCAGGCACGCAGGCACCACAGGGGGGAAGAGGCGGGTTGTCAGTAACAGGCGGCAGACCCGTCGGTTGCCTCTTGTTCCCTGAGCTCTTATCCAGACGCCAGAAAGCAAAAAGGCCTTCCCGTCAGGGAAGGCCTTTCAATTTAGTGGCGGAGCGGACGGGACTCGAACCCGCGACCCCCGGCGTGACAGGCCGGTATTCTAACCGACTGAACTACCGCTCCGCATTCGGTTAGCTTTCGCTAAATCTTCTGCTGCTTCTTCTGAGGTGTCATCCTCGCAGCCGGTCATGTGATTCTTCACATCACCGTTTAATTGGGTGCCTGGCAGTGTCCTACTCTCGCATGGCGAATGCCACA
>NZ_JBFODD010000026.1:0-2150 GCF_040908115.1 Aeromonas sp. R7-1
TTTGGTCACTTCATCAGACATTGATATCAAAAATTGTTTTTGATGCTCGATGCTGTGAGTGCCCACACAGATTGCTTGATTCAAATTGTTAAAGATCGACGCAGCTTTTGGCTGCTGCGGGAGTGGCATTCTACTCAACCGCCGTCTCGAGTCAAGCCTTATTTTCAAAGGCTTTTCGAGGCTACCGACCGGGTTGTTTGCGTTGCCGCTTGCCCTGTCGATGGAGGCGCATTATAGGGAGCGAATTCGTTCTGGCAAGGAGATAATTGCAAAAAAATGACTTCCATCGTTCAACCGCTCACAAAGCCACCAAAAAGCCACCAAAAAGCCACCAAAAAGCATCTTGATCCAGCGAAATCAGCCTGTGACAGGCGCTACAACGGCAAAATCATGCAGGTTGTCGTAGATGGCATCGGCCAGCTCAATCCCCGCATCAGTAATCGGCTTGCCTGTTCTGACCATTATCTTGTGACCGACCTGGGCATTGATGGCGGCTTTCAGGTCCGAAGGTTTGTCACCCACCATATAAGAGCGGCTCATATCGATACCCAGCTCCTGCTGGGCAAGCAACAACATACCCGGTTCGGGTTTGCGGCAGTCGCAGGGGGCACCGTGGTCCGGGTGATGGGGGCAGAAGTAGATACCATCGAGATCCACATCCCGATCGGCCAATGACCAATCCATCCACTCGGTCAGGTTCATGAAGTCATCTTCAGTGAAGTAACCGCGGGCGATACCGGATTGGTTGGTCACCACGACCAGAAGATAGCCTTTCTTTTTGAGGAGCTGCAGGGCGTCTATGACTCCGGGCAGAAAATGGAAATCATCGACCTGACTGACATAGCCAGTGTCTTCATTGATGACACCGTCACGATCCAGAAAAATGGCGGGTTTACTCACAGCAGCTACCTCTATAGATGATTTCGCAAAAGTATCTCACAGGCCAATTAAAGCCCCAAAAGTAAAAGGGGTGGCCGAAGCCACCCCTTTCATGTGTGCATATAAAGTATCGATTAAGCGATAACTTTAGCTACAACACCAGCACCTACGGTACGGCCACCTTCACGGATGGCGAAACGCAGGCCGTCGTCCATCGCGATCGGGGCAATCAGGGTAACAACCATCTTGATGTTGTCGCCCGGCATGACCATCTCTACGCCTTCCGGCAGTTCGATGGTACCGGTCACGTCGGTAGTACGGAAGTAGAACTGCGGACGGTAGCCCTTGAAGAACGGAGTGTGACGACCACCTTCTTCTTTGGACAGCACGTACACTTCGGATTCGAACTTGGTGTGCGGCTTGATGGTGCCCGGCTTGGCCAGTACCTGACCACGCTCTACGTCTTCACGCTTCACGCCACGCAGCAGTGCACCAACGTTCTCACCAGCACGACCTTCGTCCAGCAGTTTGCGGAACATTTCAACGCCAGTACAGGTGGTCTTGGTGGTATCTTTGATACCAACGATTTCCACTTCTTCACCAACCTTGACGATACCGCGCTCTACACGACCGGTAACTACGGTACCACGGCCTGCGATGGAGAAGACGTCTTCGATAGGCATCAGGAACGGCTGGTCGATGGCACGCTCCGGCTCCGGAATGTAGGTGTCCAGGTGGCCAGCCAGTTCCAGGATCTTCTCTTCCCACTGAGCTTCGCCTTCCAGCGCTTTCAGTGCGGAACCACGTACTACCGGCAGGTCATCACCCGGGAAGTCGTACTCGGACAGCAGTTCGCGAACTTCCATCTCGACCAGTTCCAGCAGCTCTTCGTCATCTACCATGTCGCACTTGTTCATGAACACGATGATGTACGGAACGCCTACCTGACGACCCAGCAGGATGTGCTCACGAGTTTGCGGCATCGGGCCGTCAGTCGCTGCTACTACCAGGATTGCGCCGTCCATCTGGGCAGCACCGGTGATCATGTTTTTAACGTAGTCGGCGTGACCCGGGCAATCTACGTGGGCATAGTGGCGGGTTGCAGTGTCGTATTCTACGTGGGAGGTGTTGATGGTGATACCACGCTCACGCTCTTCCGGTGCCTTGTCGATCTGGTCGAAGGCGAAAGCTTTACCACCGAAGTGCTTGGCCAGCACGTTGGTGATGGCGGCGGTCAGGGTGGTTTTACCGTGGTCAACGTGGCCGATGGT
>NZ_JBFODD010000027.1:0-19245 GCF_040908115.1 Aeromonas sp. R7-1
CCGTCGATGACGGGCCGCCCCTCTGGTTTCCGACCGAATCTGCCTCAGGCCGGGTCGCTGACGCCGCCGGTGGAGAGGGTCTTCTGGGAGAGCCAGAGGCCGCTCGCCTTCATCAGATAGCCAAACAGGGCGCCGATGATGAGGGAGGGCAGAATGAGCCGCCACTCGCCTGCGGCGCCGAAGGTGGCACAGCAACCGGCGAAGGTGCCGGGAATGTAGGCGAGCCACTGCTGCCTGGCCTGCACGCACATCAGGGTGGCCACCACCCCTGTCATCAGATAACCCGCCATGCCGGCCCCCCACCAGGTCTCCCCGTGGATCAGCAGGAGTGCCCACAGCATGCCGGTGGTGTTGCACAGCAAGGTCTGTAACAGCGCCTTGTAACCGCCACTCGAGGCGAAGTAGCTGGTGCAGCCGAGGAAGCCGACCCAGGAGATGAGACCGAGTGCGGCGGCCAGTCCACCCCAGACGGCGGAGAGGATCCCGGTCGTGATGGCGATGGCGAACAGTGGGCTCATGGCGTGACTCTCAGTGGTTGAATCCGGAAAAGGAGGCAGCCTACTCCGCGGTGGAGCGGCAGCAAGCGGGGGCCGGATTGTGTGTGATCCCGGTCACTCTTTGCAACTCTGGAATACGCTTGCGCTCGCGAAAAAAATTCATTGGAGGCGCCGCAGACCTTGTTCCATAGTTAGAGGCCCTGTCCTGCTCATGGAGTGAGTCTGATGGTGCCAAACGTGATCGTTCCTCTGCTGGTGTTCGTAGTGCTCTTCCTGGCCGGTACCATGGCCAAGGCACTGCCCCTTTACCAACTCATGTAATTCTGTGTGAAATAAAACTCGGCCGGGGCGGGTCTTATGGTTGTCAACCTCATCGTCCCGGGAGTTTTTTCATGTTGATCAAGCGCCGTACTTCTCATCACCCCACCGAACAGGATGTCACGCCGGAAACCGTCTATCAGGATCGTCGCCGCATCCTGAAAGGGCTGGGCCTGGGCGTCGGTGCCGCCACCCTGGCGTTTCCGGTGAAGGCCAGCCTGCTGGATCTCTTCGCACCGGACAAGCCGGCCCCCGTGGCCCCCACCAGACCCCTCGACATCCGTGCCGCGACCCGGCCAGAGGGATTGATCCTCACCCCGGAGGAGAAGGCCACCACCCACAACAATTTCTACGAGCTGGGGACCGACAAGGGGGATCCGGCCCGCAACGGCCATTACCTCAAGCCCGAGCCCTGGACCCTGAAGGTGGAAGGGGAGGTGGCCAAACCCTTCACCCTGGATGTGTGGGATCTCATCAACAAGAGCACGCTGGAGGAGCGCATCTATCGGCTGCGCTGCGTGGAGGCCTGGTCCATGGTGCTGCCCTGGAGCGGCATTGCGCTGGCGGATCTGATCCGCCGTGCCGAGCCCACCAGTCGCGCCAAGTTCGTGGCCTTCGAGACGCTCTATGATCCGGAACAGTTACCGGGGCAGGCCTCCCGTGCCCTGGGGGGCGGCATCGATTATCCCTATGTGGAGGGCTTGCGCCTCGACGAGGCCATGCACCCCCTCTCCTTCCTCGCCATGGGGCTCTATGGCAAAACCCTGCCCGCCCAGAACGGGGCTCCCATCCGGCTGGTTGTGCCCTGGAAGTACGGCTTCAAGAGCATCAAGAGCATCGTCTCCATCCGCCTGGTGGAGGAGATGCCCCCCACCACCTGGAACCTGCTGGCGCCGAACGAGTATGGTTTCTATGCCAACGTCAATCCGCAAGTGGATCACCCGCGCTGGAGCCAGGCCAGCGAGCGTTTCATCGGCGAGGGGGGCATCTTCGGGGCCAAGCGCCAGCCGACCCTGATGTTCAATGGCTACGGCGACGAGGTGGCGTCCCTCTATCAGGGGATGGATCTGCGTAAATGGTATTGAGACTGACGCGCTGTCCGAATGATCTCTTGCCCCCTTCTCCCCTGGTGGGCGAGGGGATGAGAAGCGGGAAAAACATGACGGGAACTGCAATATGACGCCGAGACTGAAAACAGCCCATATCAACGGCTTGCGGGCGCTGGTGCACCTTGGTTCGCTTGGCTTTCTGCTCTGGCTGGGCTATGCCGTGCCAGCCGGGCTGCTGGGGGGGGATCCGGTCCAGGGGCTGACCCATTACCTTGGCAAGGGGGCCCTTCACCTGCTGTTGCTGACCCTGCTGGTGTCGCCGCTCGCCAAGCGCTGGCGCCAGGGGCAGCTCATCAAGTTGCGCCGCCCCCTCGGGCTCTGGTGCGCCGCTTGGGCGTCCCTGCACTTCATGGTCTGGCTGGGGCTGGATCTGCAGTTCGACTGGGGGCTGATTGGCGGCGAGCTGGTGAAGCGCAGCTACATAGTGGTGGGCATGGTGGCGCTGCTGCTGTTGCTGGCGCTCGGCATCACCTCGATCCCGGCCCTGTTGCGTCGCATGGGGCCGGCATGGCAGAAGCTGCACAACTGGATCTACGGGGTGGCTCTGCTGGTGCCGGTACACTACTGGTGGTCGGTCAAGAGCGGGTGGCAGGAACCCCTCATCTATCTGGTGCTGGCCTGCGCCCTGCTGTGGCCCCGTCGGGAAAAGCTGCTGCGCCCCTGGCGCAGGCGAGCACAAGTGGCCGGGAGGGGGGCGGCGCAACAGCCGTCACGCCCATAGCAAAAGAGGCCTATTCGGCCTCTTTTTTGGTGATCTCGCCGGTGTTGGCATCGACCTGCAACTGGACGCGCTGATCGTCGGCATTCAGGGTATCGACCTCGAATTTGTCCCCTTCCAGCTCCACTTCCCGAATGTCGTGATACCCTTGTGCCAGCAACAACTTGACCAGTCCGGCCATGTCGAGACGTGTCTGCGCCGCCCAGCCAAAGGTGGAAAAGAGGCACAAGATCAGCAGGATACTGCGTGGGATCATATTCATTCCGGATTCATGGCTGGCACACTATAAACGGCATTATGTTAGGTTTTGAGAGATGAATCACCCATGAATAGCGCGCTGCCCCTGCTTGGATTGCTGCTGCCGATGCTGGTTCAGGCGGCCCAGCCGAACGAGGCCTTGCTGCAACAGGCGGTCAGCGAGGGGCGGGTCCGTCCTTTTCATGAGTTGATGGCGGTGGCCTCCCGCCTGCCGGTGCGGGTGCTGCGCGTCGATCTGGGTGAGGAGGATGGCGTCTGGCTCTACGAGCTCAGGCTCATCGACGAGGAGAACAGCGTCATCAAGGTGGGCTACCGGGCTGACAACCTGGAGATGGTGTGGCTCAAGGGCCACCATCTGGAACGCCTGTTCGCTCCGCGCCCGCCCCCGGAAGAGGAGTAACGGCGTGAGTCCGCGAACCTGCCGCCGTCCGGTTCGTCCCCCCAACCGTTGCCGGTGCCGGCACAACCCTGTTTTGGATACCCATGTATGCGCATTCTGATAGTTGAAGATGAAAAGATCCTCGCGGGCCAGCTGGCGGAACAGCTGCGTCTGTCCGGTTTCGTCACCGATCTCTGCCACGATGGCAACGAGGCGGGCTTTCTCGGCGAGACCGAACCCTATGACGCCATTATCCTGGATCTCGGCCTGCCCGGTCGCGACGGCCTGAGCGTACTGAAGGAGTGGCGCAGCAAGGGGATGGACACCCCGGTGCTGGTGCTGACCGCCCGTGGCCAGTTGCACGAGAAGATTGAAGGGCTCAACGCCGGGGCGGACGACTACCTCACCAAGCCCTTCCAGGTGGCGGAGCTGGTGGCGAGGGTGCAGGCGCTGGTGCGCCGGGCGGCGGGGAACGCCAGCTCCATCCTCGAGATCGGTGGCGTGCGTCTCGACATGGCGGCTTCCCAGGTGTGGTACGAAGGGACCCCCATCAAGCTCACCGCCCACGAGTTCCGGGTGCTGGGCTACCTGATGCAGCACAGGGGCAAGGTGGTGTCCCGCAGCGAGCTGATCGACCACATCTATGCCCAGGATTTCGATCGCGACTCCAACACCGTGGAGGTGTTCATCGGCCGCATCCGCAAGAAGACCCACGCCGATCTCATCGAGACGGTGCGCGGCCTCGGCTACCGGATCAACGAATGACGCGACCGCAACCGATGGCGGGGTGGGTTGAATGAGGCTGGTACGTACCCTGCGAGGTCGGCTGGTGGTGATCGCCATGGTCTGGTGCGGTCTCTTCCTGTTCGCCACCGGCTTCAGCCTGCAGACCATGATGCGCAACTACTGGCAGGAGGCGGAGGCCGATGGCTTGCGCCTGCAGCTCTACGATCTGCTCTCCCGCCTCGAGATCCAGCCGGACGGCATGCCGGTGGTCACCGAGCCCATGGCCGACCCCCGTTATCGCCAGCCTTACTCCGGCTACTACTGGCAGCTGGAGCTGGGGGAGACGGTGGTCAGTCGCTCCCGCTCCCTGTGGGATGCCCATTTGAGCGCCCACGGCCTGAAGTCGGCCTTCGGCGATCCGGATCTCTTTGTCGGCAAGGGGCCCAACAAGGAGCCCCTGCTCATCATGACCCGTACCGTGCTGCTGCCGGGGTCTGATCGGGTCTTCACCCTGGTGATGGCCAAGGACAGCAGCGCCCTGACCCAGACCCTGAAGAAGACCCGCATCAGCCTCTTCCTCGGCCTCGGCTTCGCCGCCACCGGCCTGGTGCTCGGCTTCATGTTCCAGATCCTCTACGGCCTGCGCCCGCTGCACCTGCTGCGTCGCGAGCTGAGCCGCGTCCATCAGGGTCATCAGGAGGGGTTCCGGCTGCGTTACCCCCTGGAGATCCAGCCGCTGGTGGAGGACATCAACCGCCTGCTGCACCACTATGGCGAGCTGCTGCAACGAGCCCGTTCCCACACCGGCAACCTGGCCCACGCCCTCAAGACGCCGCTCAGCATCATGCGCAACCAGGTGACCCAGTTGCCGCCGGAGGATCAGGCCGCTCTTGGCGAGCAGCTCGACCAGATCCAGCGCCACATCGACTACCACCTCGGCAAGGCGCGGGTGACTGGCGCCGCCAAGATCCTCGGGGTGTCGACCCCGGTGCGGGCCCGGGTGGAGTACATCTGCCGCGCCTTCTCCCGCCTCTATCCCGGCAAGACGGTGGACTTGCAGGTGCCGGTCAATCTGGCGGTCGGGGTGGAGGAGCAGGACTTCGACGAGATGGTGGGCAACCTGCTGGAGAACGCCTTCAAGTGGTCCGCCAGCGAGCTGCGCATCTCCAGCGCCGAGCTGGGGGGCTGGATCACCCTGCGCATCGAGGACGACGGTCCCGGCATGAGTGAAGATCAGATCGCCAAGGCGGTGCTGCGGGGGGTGCGCCTCGACGAGAAGGTGCCGGGTTCCGGGCTCGGTCTCAACATAGTGTCAGATCTGGCGGAGGCTTACCGTGGCAGCCTCATCATGGGGCGGGCCGAGCTGGGGGGGCTCGCCGCTTCCCTCTCCCTGCCCAAGGTGGCCAGGGTCGAGTGACGGGGGGCCCCGTCGGGGGGCCCCGTCGGGGGGCCCCTTTTGTGCCGCCGTGCTGGCAAGGGTGCGGCACCCGGCATAAGATACGTCTCTTGTTTCAGGTGTAGGAAGGGTAGCAATGACTGACGATCCTTGGGCTTTGTGCCATCTCGATGATTCGTTCGATGCCTCGGTGCTGGGCACCAAGGGGGCCCAGATCCAGTGGTTCGAGGACAGGGATGCCCTGATCCAGTTCCTGCTGGAGGATTTTGTCGACCTGCTGGCCGACGTGGGCGAGCTGGACGAGGATCAGACCGAGAGTGCCCGCGAGCGCTTCACCCTGCTGGTGGAGCAGAGCCTGGATGATCGCACCCTGATGGATGCCATCAACGATCTCGCCTCCGGCCTGCGCCGCATTGCCTGGCTGGGGCCCCTCTCCGAACTGGCGGAGTTGAGCGACGACTTCGCAAGCGGGCTGCGAGCCTTCTTCTGGAGCCAGTATGACGGTGACGAGGATGACCCCGAGGCCTGGGTGCCGGAAGATCTCTGGCCCCAGCTGGTGGAGTGTGCCGAAGAGTACATGGTGGAAGGAGACTTCTGAGCCACCTTGTCCCCACTCTGGCTGCAAGGCGGGTGGAGTGTGCCGAAGAGTACATGGTGGAAGGAGACTTCTGAGCCACCTTGTCCGCGCTCTGGCTGCAAAGCGGGTGGAGTGTGCCGAAGAGTACATGGTGGAAGGAGACTTCTGAGCCACCTTGTCCGCGCTCTGGCTGCAAGGCGGGTGGAGTGTGCCGAAGAGTACAGGGTGGAAGGAGACTTCTGAGCCACCTTGTCCCCAATCTGGCTGCAAGGCGGGTGGAGTATGCGGAAGAGTATATGGTTGAGGGTGACTTCTGATTCTGAGCCACACCACAAACTGCGATAAGAAAACGGCGCCTTGATGGCGCCGTTTTTGTTGCTCAGTCCTCTACTCAGCCGTTGGCCGGTACCTCGTGCGCCGTGTTGGCGAGCACTGGCCCGATATACTTCTCTATCTGCAATTGGGCCATGTGGCCGCAGTTGCCCTGGGCCAGACTGGACGAGCCCTCGTCGAATGTGAGGCAGTTGACGTTGCCGTTCTTGCAGATGCTGCCCGCTTCCCCCGGCTTGGCCGGGTCATACCAGGCCCCTTCACACACCCGCACTACCCCGGGCCGGATATCGGCGGAGATCAGGGCCCCCACCAGGATCTGGCCGCGCTCGTTGAAGGCCCGCACCAGATCGCCATCCTGGATGCCGCGCGCTTTGGCGTCGTCAGGATGGATCAGGATCGCTTCGCGGTCGGCGATGGCGAACTTGTCCCGCAGCGGGGTGTTGTCGAGCTGGGAGTGCAGCCGCTGGGTCGGGTGGGAGGTGTTGAGCGACAGCGGATAGCGCGCCGCCACCTCGCTCTTCACCCACTCCTTGGGCTCATACCACTTGGGATGACCGGCGCAGTCGGCGTAACCCATCCCCGCCACCGTGTTGGAGAAGATCTCGATCTTGCCGGACGGGGTACCGAGCGGGTTGAGCAGCGGGTTTTCGCGAAAATCGGCGTGACGGATCCACTGGCGGTTGGCCTCGGGGATCGGGAAGCGGATGTAGTTGTTGGCCTCCCAGAACATGTTGAACGGCGGCAGCGCCACCCGGGCGCCACGGGCCTGGGCCGCCATGCCGTCGTACATCTGCTTGAGCCACAGCATCTCGTCCTTCCCTTCGGTGTACTGCTCCTGCACACCCAGCTTGGCGGCGATGGCGCTGAAGATGTCGAAATCGTTGCGAGCTTCAAACTGGGGCGGTACGCACTGGTGCATGGGGAAGACGTAGCGCTGGGAGTAGTCGCCCCCCATCTCCAGATCGTTGCGCTCATAGCTGGTGGTGGCCGGCAGTACGATGTCGGCGTGTTTGGCGGTGGCCGTCCAGTAGGGCTCGTGAACGATCACGGTCTGGGGTTTGCGCCAGGCCTTGACTAGGTTGTTGGTGTCCTGATGGTGGTGGAAGGGGTTGCCGCCCGCCACGTAGACCAGCTTGATGTCCGGGTAGGTCACCTTGCGGCCGTTGAAGTCGATGGTCTTGCCGGGGTTGGCCAGACAGTCGGCGATGCGGGCCACCGGGATCGGCGCCGGGTTGTTCTTCGGTGCGTTGCCGGCTGAGATGCCCGCCAGAATGCCGCCCTTGGCGGTGGGGCTGCCACCGGAGGAGTAGTGGTAACTGAAGCCGTAGCCGCCCCCCGGCAGGCCGATCTGGCCCAGCATGGCGGCCAGAGTGACCAGCATCCAGTTGGGCTGTTCACCGTGGTGCTGACGCTGCATGCCCCAGCCCGCCATGATCATGGTGCGCTTGGCGGCCATGTCGAGGGCCAGCTGGCGGATCACCTTGGCCTCGACGCCGCAGATGGCGCTCGCCCACTCGGCGCTCTTCGGCTGACCGTCATCCTTGCCGAGCAGGTAGGCGAGGAAGGTGTCGAAGCCGACGGTGTAGCGATCGAGGAAGGCCTGATCGTGCTTCTTCTCGCTGTAGAGGGTGTGAGCGACACCCAACATCATGGCCACGTCTGTGTAGGCGTTCGGGGCAATCCACTCGGCATTGGCCTGCTTGGCGGTCTCGTTGTAGACGGGATCGATGCTGATGACCCGGGTGCCTTTCTCTTTCAGCGCCTTGAAGCCGGCCTGCCCCTCGTGATCCGGCATGTTCCAGCTGTTCTTCAGGGTCACCTGGGCGTTGACCCCCCAGAGCACCACCAGTTCGGCGTGCTCCACCACGTTGGGCCAGGCGGTCTGCTGCTCGTACACCTCGATGGAGCCCATCACGTGGGACATGATCACCTGAGCCGCGCCGGTGGAGTAGTCCCCGGCATAACCGGTGAAGCCGCCCGAGAGGTTCATCAGGCGGTGCAGCAGGGTGCGGCTGTTGTGGAACATGCCGACACTCTTCCAGCCGTAGGAACCGGCGTGGATCGCCTGGGGGCCGAAATCAGACTGAACGCGCTGGATCTCGCCGGCCACCAGTTCGATGGCCTTCTCCCAGCTCACCCGTACCCACTCGTCGGCACCGCGCAGCTCCGGTCTGGCACCCGGGCCGTGCTCCAGCCAGCTCTTGCGCACCATGGGGTACTTGATGCGGTTCTTGGCGTGCACCTGGAACGGCGCCATGTCGATAAGATCGTTCGGTGCCGGATCGTCGGCCACCGGCTGGACCCGCACCATGCGGCCCTCGGAGACGATGGCCTCGAAGGCCCCCCAGTGGGCGCCGGTCAGGATGCCTTTCTGGGCGGGCACCAGGGTGGGGAACTGCTCAAGGGCCGTGCTGACGGCCTTGGCCAGGGCGCTTTTCGGGAAGAGACCGGCCAGCAGGGGCAGGGTGGCACAGGCCCCCAGCCCCTTGAGCAGAGTACGGCGGGAGAGGTTGGTCTGTTGGTCATTGAAAAAAGTCATGGGAGAGTCCTCTGTTCCTGCCTTAATGGGCCGCGCTCATGTCGCTGGCATGTTTCTGCACGTATTGGGTGAGCATGCGCGCCTGCTCCGGGGTGAGGGAGGTACGAGACTCCATCCCCTTGATGACGCCGATCCACTGGTTGGCGTTGAAGTGATCCAGCGCGGTGAGGCCGTGACAGCCGGTGCAGTTGTTGGACATCAGGGTGGAGGCGTATTGCCACAGCTTGCCCTGGTCGCCGATGAGCTGGCTCTGGTCGACCCAGGCGGTCAGGCTGACCTGATGCCAGGTGAGGTTGGTGGCGCTGTCGGTCTCGCTCTTGCCGGTCACGAGGGCTTTTCTGGCGGCCTCGCCGACCAGCACGCTCAGGATCCGTTTGCCAGGGGCGGCGTAGAACACCTCGCTCACACCGTCCTGCTGCCAGCCGTCGATGCGCACCTGGGCGCGGCCGTTGTCGTTGGCCAGCACTTCCACCTGGGTGGAGGGCATCAGGGTGCCTTCATCAGTCTTGGCGCCAGCATCCAGATAGAGCGGGGTGGTGGCGATGGCATAGCGGGTGGTGACGGTGGTCGGGGTCTGGGCCGCGGCGGCGGCCAGTTCGCTGGCACCGGCGGCGGCCAGGCCACTCATGTCCGGCATGATGTGGGCAACGCCGCGGTGGCAGTCGATGCAGGTCTGACCCTCCTTGATGGCGACCGGGTGCTCGGCGCGGGCATTGGGGCGCTGGGCCAGGATGTCCATCGCCGCGTAGCTGTGGCAACTGCGACAGGTGGCGGAGTCATTGGACTTGAGCTGATCCCACACGGTCTGGGCCATGCGCAGCTTGTGGGCCTCGTATTTTTCCGGGGTGTCGAGGGTGCCGATCGCCTCGTGATAGATGTCTTTCACGGCGCGGATCTTGGTCCAGAGATAGGCGGCGGGTTCACTGGGGATGTGGCAGTCGGCGCACTCGGCGCGCATCCCCTTCACGTTCTGGAAGTGGACACTGCCCTGATATTCGGCGAGCGGGGTCTGCATGGAGTGGCAGGAGACGCAGAACTCGGTGGAGCTGGTCTTGTGCAGCACGGTGACGGTGACGCCCAGTGCAGCGACCCCCAGCAGGGCCCCGAGCAGCAGAAGCCAGAACCAGGTCTTTCTCAACAGTTTTCCAAGCATGGTGACGGTGTCCTTCGAATTCGGGTATTACCAATATAGTAGTAGTCCCAAGATTCGATGGGTTGACCTCGGTCATGATTTTTATTTCGACATGAAAGTAATTTTTGGTTTTGTTTTTTGTTTGGGCATGCTTTTTTGAATTTTAATCGCACCTTTACCCTTCAACGGAAGCAGGATGCGCTGTGGTGAGGGCGATGCCCAAGCCGGGGCGGGGAGGCCGCGCACCACCCCGGGGCTTGGGGTTTGCGGTGAGAGGATTGTATACTGTTCACATATACAGTATTCAGGTGTATCCATCATGCGACTCTTTATCGCCGAGAAACCCAGCCTTGGCCGTGCCATCGCCGATGTCCTCCCCAAACCTCACAAGAAGGGGGAGGGTTTCATCGAGACGGCGCAGGGAGACGTGGTGACCTGGTGCATCGGCCACCTGCTGGAGCAGGCCGAGCCCGATGCCTACGATGCCGCCTACAAGCAGTGGCGCATGGAATCCCTCCCCATTGTCCCGACCCAGTGGCAGCTGGTGGCCAAACCCAAGACCAAGGCCCAGCTGGCCGTCATCAAGGGGCTCATCAAGCAGGCGGACTGCGTGGTCAACGCCGGTGACCCGGACAGGGAAGGGCAACTGCTGGTGGACGAGGTGATCGACTTTCTCGGTTATCCCAAGACCAAACCGGTTCAGCGCTGCCTCATCAGCGATCTCAATCCCCCCGCCGTGCGCCGCGCCCTCGACAAGCTCAGGGACAACAAGGAGTTCGTGCCGCTGGCGGTGTCGGCGCTGGCCCGTAGCCGTGCCGACTGGCTCTATGGCATCAACATGACCCGGGCCTATACCCTGCTTGGCCGCAAGGGGGGTTGCAGCGAACTGCTGTCGGTGGGCCGGGTACAGACCCCCTTGCTCGGTCTGGTGGTGCGCCGGGATCTCGAGATCGAGGCCTTCGTTCCCAAGCCGTTCTACGAGGTGATGGCCCATCTGCTGACCCAGGGCAACGAACGCTTCACCGCCAGGTGGCTGCCATCGGAGGCCTGCCTGCCCTGGCAGGATGAGGAGGGACGGGTGCTCAACCGGGCGCTGGCCGCCAAGGTGGTGGAGCGGATCCAGGGGCAACCCGCCCGGGTGGAGGCGGTGGAGGAGCAGGCGCGCAAGCAGGCGGCGCCGCTCCCCTACAATCTTTCCAGCCTGCAGATCGACGCGGCCAAGCGCTTTGGCATGGATGCCAAGCGGGTGCTGGATATCTGCCAGAGCCTCTACGAGCGGCACAAGCTCATCACCTATCCCAGATCCGACAGCCGCCATTTGCCGAGCGAGCACTTCTATCGGGCCGGCCAGGTGCGGGAGGCCATCGCCAGCACGGCCCCTGCGCTGGCCAGGGCGGTCGCCGAAGCGGATGGCAGGATCCGCAGCAAGGCGTGGAACGACAGCAAGGTGGATGCCCACCACGCCATCATTCCCACCGAGAAGAGGGGGAACGAGGGGAGCCTGGGGGCCGACGAAGCGAAGCTTTACGGCCTGATTGCCCGCCAGTATCTGCTGCAGTTCTACCCGCCGTTCGAGTACAACGACAGCAAGGTGTTGCTGCGCATCGCCGGAGGGCTGTTCCAGGCCAAGGCGCGCCGCATCCTCAAGGCGGGCTGGAAGGCGCTGCTCGGAGTGGAAGAGGATGACGAGGAGGAGGCGGGAACCCTGCCTGCCCTGAAAGAGGGGGAGGAACTGCTGTGCGAGCGGGGGGAACTGCTGGAGAAGATGACCCAGCCCCCCAAGCCGTTTACCGATGCCACCCTGCTGGCCGCCATGACCGGCATCGCCCGTTATGTGCAGGATCCCGAGATCCGCAAGACCCTGCGGGAGACCGATGGTCTGGGCACCGAGGCGACCCGGGCCGGGATCATCGATCTGCTGTTCAAGCGCCGCTTCCTGGTGCGCCAGGGCAAGAGCATCAAGGCCACCCCGACCGGGCGAGCCCTGGTCCAGGCGCTGCCCGCGACCGCCACGACACCGGACATGACGGCACTGTGGGAGCAGAGTCTGGGGCAGATCGCCGAACGTCACGGCAGCTACCAGCAGTTCATGGGGCCGCTCACCGAGCAGCTTAACGGCCTGATCGAGGGGGCGCGGCAAGATTCCGGCGCCAGCTTCAGCGCGTTGCCCAAGGCGACGCCCGGTGACAGCAAGCACCGCTTTGCCCGCCGCAAGCGGACTGCGTCCACCGCCGCACGCCCCCGCACGAGCAAGAGTGCTGGCAAGAGTACGGGAAAGAGCTCTGGCAAGGTGACGACCAGGGGCAAGGCGGCCTGAGGCTGGTGCGCGCCGTGATCACATAAAAATAAGAAGAGGGGCCAGTGGCCCCTCTTTGCATGGGTGGAGCGGCTTACCCCGTGTAGACGCTCTCTTCCGGATAACGGATGCGGGTCTCCACCGGGCGGGCCAGCATGATCGCCAGGGTGAGGGGCCCCAGACGGCCGCAGATCATCACCAGCACCAGGATCAGTTTGCCCGGTTCGCTCAGAGAAGCGGTGATGCCGGTGGACAGACCCACGGTGGCAAAGGCCGAGATGGTCTCGAACATGATCTTGTCGAATGATTGCGACTCCGTGAGCATCAGCAGGAACATCGCCAGCATCAGCACCATGGTACTGACGATGATGATGGCCAGGGAACGGGTCACTATCTGGGGTGACAGGGTGCGGCCGAAGGCGGTGACATGGGGGCGCTTGGTCAGAAACGCCCGGGTCGCCAGCAGGACGACGGCAAAGGTGGTGACCTTGATACCGCCCCCGGTCGAGGTTGCCCCGGCACCGATGAACATCAGCATCATCATGAACAGCAAGGAGGCCGGCACCATCTGGCCGATATCCACCGTGTTGAAGCCCGCCGTGCGCGCGGTGGCCGACTGGAAGAAGGCTGCCAGCCACTGGCTCCCGAAGGAGGCGTTGCCCAGGGTGCCCGGGTTGTTGTGCTCCAGCAGCCAGAACATCAGGGTCCCCAGCAGCAGCAGGGCAGGGGTCATCAGCAGCATCAGCTTGCTGTGCAGTTTCAGCTTGCGCCAGCGGCGGTTGCGCACCAGGTCGACGATGACGGTGAAGCCTACCCCCCCCAGGATCAGCAGGGCCGGTATGGTCAGGCTGATGATGGGGTCATCCCGGTAGTCCATGAGGTTGTTGGCAAACAGCGAGAAGCCGGCGTTGTTGAAAGCTGACACCGCGTGGAAGAAGCTGACGTAGAGGCCGTGGCCCCAGCCCATGTCGGGCACCCAGCGAATGGCCATGATGGCGGTGCCGATCAGCTGGGCAATCAGGGCGAACAGGACGATGCGCTTCACCAGCTGGACGATGTTGACGGATCCCTCCTGGCCCAGCGCCTCCTTGGCCAGCACCTGCTGGCGCAGCCCGACCCGCTTGCTGAACATGGCGATGAGCAGCAGTGTCATGGTCATCTGGCCGAGACCACCAATCTCCATCAATATCAACAGGATGATCTGCCCCTGCAGGGTGAAGGCGGTGCCGGTATCCACCACCCCGAGGCCGGTCACGCTGATGGCGGAGGTGGCGGTGAACAGGGCGTTGATGACGGTGACCTCACCCTTGTGGCTGGAGGGCTGGACCAGAAACAGGGTGCCAACCAGCAGGATGATGAGGAAACTGCCCAGGATGAGCTTGGCCTCGCTCCAGCGGGAGTTGTCTTCCCGATGCAGGGTGAAGGCGTAGTTGCTGCGCCAGTTGATCATAGGGTGTCGAGCCAGTGATCGATGGCGTGCTTGTTGCCGGCCAGGATCAGGATGTCACCGAGTTGCAGCTCCATCTTGCCGGTCAGGACGTTGTGCAGCACCTCACCCCGCTTGATGGCCAACAGCTGGAAATCGCTTTGCTGCAGCAGGCGCAAGTCGGCCAGGGTGCGGGTGTTTTGCTGCAAGCCGATCACGAACTCGGTCAGCACCATGTCGTGACCCAGCTCCAGGTAGTCGAACAGCCGGTTGTCCAGCATGCTCTGGGCCACCCGGCGGCCCATGTCCCACTCCGGGTTGATCACCTTGTCCGCGCCCACCTTCTGCAGGATCTTGGCGTGGAACTTGTCACGGGCCTTGACCCAGACCTTCTTCACGCCCGCCTCTTTCAGCACCAGCGTGGTCAGTATGCTGGTCTCCAGGTTGTCGCCGATGGCGACAAAGACGATGTCGAAATTCGCCAGGCCCAGTTCGGCGACCGTAGCCTCGTCGGTGGCATCGGCAACGATGACGTGGTTGCAGAGGGTGGCTATCTGGCGGGTCTTGCTCTCGTCGATGTCGATGGCCAGTACCTCGGCATTCTGGCGCTGCAACTCTTCGCACAAGGCGCTGCCAAACAGGCCCAGGCCGATGACGGCGAATTGATTGTTCATGCATGCTTCCTCAGCGGGATGAAGGGATTACTCTACTCCAGCGCCGCGAGTCCGAAAAGTGTCCGGGTTTTTTGTCCCGGGGGATCTGGGGTAAACTGCGCCCTTGTCCTTGTCGGAACACACAGATGAAACTCACCCCCCATGCCTCCCTGTCGACCCTCAATACTCTGGGCCTGGACGCACACTGCCTCTGGCTGGCCGATGTGACCCGGTCGGATGATCTCGCGCAACTGCGGACCAACCCGGAGTTGGCCACCTTGCCGCGCCTGGTGCTGGGAGGAGGAAGCAACATCCTGTTCTGTGATGACTTTGCCGGTCTGGTGGTTCACAACGGCCTGAAAGGGATCACGCTGCACGAGGAGTCCGAGCACTGGCTGCTGCACGTGGCGGCAGGTGAAAACTGGCATGAGCTGGTATGCCACGCCCTGCAACAGGGCTGGCACGGGCTGGAGAACCTGGCACTCATTCCCGGGACGGTCGGGGCGGCCCCGGTACAGAACATCGGAGCCTACGGGGTCGAGCTGGCCAGCGTCTGTGCCTACGTGGAGGCGTTCAACTGGCAAAGTGGCGAGGTTGCGCGCATCGCGGCGGCCGACTGCCGGTTCGGTTACCGTGACAGCATCTTCAAGCACGACTATCAGGACTCCCACTTCATCACCGCCGTTGGTCTGCGCCTGCCCAAGGCATGGCGTCCGGTCGCCGGTTATGGCCCGCTGGCGGCGCTGGGGGATGCCCCTTCGCCACAGGCCATCTTCGACACAGTCTGTGCCACCCGCATGGCCAAGCTGCCGGATCCGGCGGTGCTGGGCAACGCGGGCAGTTTCTTCAAAAACCCTGTGGTGCCCGCCGCCCTGGCCGAGACCCTGAAACAGCAATACCCGCAGATGCCCTGCTACCCCGCGGCAGAAGGGCAGGCCAAGCTGGCGGCTGGCTGGCTCATCGATCAGTGCGGTCTCAAGGGGTTTGCCATCGGTCGTGCCGCCGTCCATCAGGAGCAGGCGCTGGTGCTGGTCAATCTGGGGGGCGCCAGCGCCATGGAGCTCATCGCGCTGGCGGCCCATGTCCGCGACAGCGTAGAGCACCAGTTCGGTGTGGTGCTGGAACATGAGGTGCGCTTCATGGGGCGCAGCGGTGAAACCTGGCTCGACGAGGTACTGGCATGACCCTGACCCCCGTCAGACAGACCCTGATCACCCTGCTCAGCGATGGTCAGTTCCATTCCGGCGAGCAGCTGGGCGAGCGCCTTGGCATCAGCCGGGCGGCGGTGAGCAAGCACATGGCCGCGCTCAAGGATCTGGGGCTGGATCTCTTCAGCCTGACCGGCAAGGGCTATCGGCTGGCGGTGCCCATGGCCCTCTATGACGAGGGGCGGCTGCAGGCAGAGGCACCGATGGCACCGGTGCATTGCTTCCCTGTCATCGACTCCACCAACCAGTACCTGCTGGAGCGGGTCAACACCCTGAGCTCCGGGGAAAGCTGTCTGGCCGAGTGCCAGACCGCCGGGCGGGGACGTCGTGGCAAACCCTGGGTTTCTCCCTTCGGTTGCCAGCTGATCCTGAGCATGTACTGGCGGCTTGAGCAGGGCATGGCGGCCGCCATGGGACTGAGTCTCGCGGTCGGCGTGGCGGTGGTCGAGGCGCTGGAGTCCCTCGGTTATCCCGGGGTGGCGCTCAAGTGGCCGAACGACCTCTATTACCAGGGCCGCAAGCTGGCGGGCATCCTGGTGGAGATGAGCGGCAGTGCGGGTGCCAGCTGCCATCTGGTGATCGGGGTCGGCCTCAATCTGGCGATGCCGAGTCGGGAGGGGGAGAAGATCGATCAGGCCTGGTCCGAGCTGCGCCATATCCAGCCCGAGCTGGTGGATCGCAACGAGCTGGCCGCCTGCGTGCTGCTGCACCTGCAACAGGCCATGCAAACCTTCGAACAGACGGGGTTGGCGAGTTTTGTCGAGAGCTGGAACCGGCTCGACCACTTCGCCGGCCAGCCGGTGAAGCTGCTGATGGGAGAGCAGGTGATCCGCGGGATTGCCCGGGGGATCGACGAACGCGGAGCCCTGCGTCTGGAGACGGAAGAGGGGCTCAAGCTCTATCTGGGAGGGGAACTCTCCCTGCGGCGGGGGGACTGAACCCATACGCTCATGACGACTGAATGGAAGAGGGGGCCTGCGGGCCCCCTCTTCCATGTATGCACTGCGACAGTGGTCACTTGCGCAGCTTGATCTGCTCGATGGCGTGCTCGTTGCCCTTGGTGAGGATGAGGTTGGCCCGCTCCCGGGTCGGCAAGATGTTCTCTTGCAGGTTCAGGTAGTTGATATCCTGCCAGATGTTGTTGGCGATCTCGGTCGCCTCGCTCTCGGCCAGCTTGGCGTAGTGGTGGAAATAGGAGTCGGGATCCGAGAAGGCGCCGCTGCGGAATTTGAGAAAACGATCGATGTACCAGGTGCGCAGCAGCTCGGCGTCAGCATCCACATAGATGGAGAAGTCGACGAAGTCCGACACGAACACACGATGGGGGTCCTGGGGATAGTCCATGCCGCTTTGCAGCACATTGAGCCCCTCCAGGATCAGGATGTCCGGCTGCTCCACCACCTTCTTCTCGTCGGGCAGGATGTCATAGATCAGGTGGGAGTAGACGGGGGCCTCGACCTTCTCGTGGCCGGCGCGGATATTGGCGACAAACTCCACCAGATGGCGGATGTCATAAGACTCGGGGAATCCCTTGCGACGCATCAGGCCACGGGCTTCCAGCTCCTTGTTGGGAAACAGGAAGCCGTCGGTGGTGACCAGCTCCACCCTGGGGTGCTCCGGCCAGCGCTCCAGCAATGCCTGAAGGATACGGGCCGTGGTGCTCTTGCCCCCCGCCACGCTGCCGGCGATGCTGATGATATAGGTGCCCTTGCCGCGGGACTGACCGAGAAACTGCTCCAGCACCCGGCTGCGGCGCTGCTTGGCCTTGACGTAGAGATTGAGGAGACGGGAGAGGGGCAGATAGATCTCTTCCACTTCCCGCAATGACACCTTCTCGTTGATCCCGCGCAGGGTCTGCAGATCGTGCTCGGTCAAGGTCAGGGGGACCGCATCGCGCAATAACGCCCATTGTTCGCGGGTGAATTGCAAATAGGGGTTATGCTCTGTCGTCATGGTGTCATCACTGTTTCTTGGGCAGGGCGACCATACACCAAGGGATCGGGAGCGACAAGGGACGCGTCCGGTCGGGACGGAGAAGGAGCGTTTTTTTGCCTGGATCCCGGCATAAATGCACATTTTGCAAGGTGCAATGGTTGCATCCCCAAAATCCTTACCATAAAATGCGCGACGCTTGGATGTCTGTCGTCTATTTGCCCAGCAAAAGCGACAAAAACAACGGGTGCAAGCAGAATTACCGTTGTGGCATTTATGCAACTGGAGGGGTTCCCGAGCGGCCAAAGGGATCAGACTGTAAATCTGACGGCTCTGCCTTCGAAGGTTCGAATCCTTCTCCCTCCACCATATTTCTCTGCGGTTTGAGTTCTTTGGGTTAGAGAAATGCGGGCATCGTATAATGGCTATTACCTCAGCCTTCCAAGCTGATGATGCGGGTTCGATTCCCGCTGCCCGCTCCAAGATGCTGATATGGCTCAGGTAATTCTGAGAGCCACACCTTAGGGTGAGTTCGGCAATCGAACCAGCCTGTCAGCACCAACCTCTCTACTCCCCTTGATTCAAATCCATCATATAAACTGTTCTGTGGTTAGCTTGCCACCGCGTACTCAGCGTTAGTTTAGAGGGACGATCATGTCTAAAGAAAAATTTGAGCGTAATAAACCGCACGTTAACGTGGGTACCATCGGCCACGTTGACCACGGTAAAACCACCCTGACCGCCGCCATCACCAACGTGCTGGCCAAGCACTTCGGTGGTAAAGCTTTCGCCTTCGACCAGATCGACAAGGCACCGGAAGAGCGTGAGCGTGGTATCACCATCAACACCTCCCACGTAGAATACGACACTGCAACCCGCCACTATGCCCACGTAGATTGCCCGGGTCACGCCGACTACGTTAAAAACATGATCACCGGTGCTGCCCAGATGGACGGCGCAATCCTGGTAGTAGCAGCGACTGACGGCCCGATGCCGCAAACTCGTGAGCACATCCTGCTGGGTCGTCAGGTAGGCGTTCCGTACATCATCGTGTTCATGAACAAGTGCGACATGGTAGATGACGAAGAGCTGCTGGAACTGGTCGAGATGGAAGTTCGCGAACTGCTGTCCGAGTACGACTTCCCGGGTGATGACCTGCCGGTAGTACGTGGTTCCGCACTGAAAGCGCTGGAAGGCGAAGCTCAGTGGGAAGAGAAGATCCTGGAACTGGCTGGCCACCTGGACACCTACATTCCGGAGCCGGAGCGTGCCATCGACCAGCCGTTCCTGATGCCTATCGAAGACGTCTTCTCCATCGCAGGCCGTGGTACCGTAGTTACCGGTCGTGTAGAGCGCGGTATCGTCAAGGTTGGTGAAGAAGTGGAAATCGTTGGTATCAAAGATACCACCAAGACCACCTGTACTGGCGTTGAAATGTTCCGCAAACTGCTGGACGAAGGTCGTGCTGGTGAGAACGTTGGTGCACTGCTGCGTGGCGTGAAGCGTGAAGACGTAGAGCGTGGTCAGGTACTGGCCAAGCCGGGCACCATCAAGCCGCACACCAAGTTCGAATCCGAAGTGTACGTGCTGTCCAAAGAAGAAGGTGGTCGTCACACTCCGTTCTTCAAGGGCTACCGTCCGCAGTTCTACTTCCGTACTACCGACGTGACCGGTACCATCGAACTGCCGGAAGGCGTAGAGATGGTCATGCCGGGCGACAACATCAAGATGGTTGTTACCCTGATTGC
>NZ_JBFODD010000028.1:0-1604 GCF_040908115.1 Aeromonas sp. R7-1
GGTGTCCGAGTGGCTGAAGGAGCACGCCTGGAAAGTGTGTATACGGCAACGTATCGAGGGTTCGAATCCCTCCCTCACCGCCAAATAAAACAAAAAGCCCCGTCTTTCGACGGGGCTTTTTGTTTTATCCGGTGACGGGCGGCTTGGTTCGGGCCCTGGTTCGACAGGCGGGCAGGATAGCCCGCATGGACGGCCAGAGGCCGCCCGCAGGGCGAGCGCCAGGGACGGCGCGAGTCAATCCCGACCCATCCTCAGATGTTAAAACCGACCTCATGGTCGGTTTTTTGCTTTGGGGAAGCGTCATCAGCTCATCTCGAAGAGGGGGGTGAGAACCCTCGCCGGGTTCGAGCAGAGCAGCTTGCTACGATGAACGGCCGCAGGCCGCCCCGAAGGGGTGAGCCACGCAGTGGCGAATCATCCCTCCCTCACCGCCAAATAAAACAAAAGGCCCCGTCGAAAGACGGGGCCTTTTGTTTTATCCGGTGATGGGCGGCTCGGTTCGGGCCCTGGTTCGACAGGCGGGCAGGATAGCCCGCAGGGCGAGCGCCAGGGATGGCGCGAGTCAATCCCGACCCATCCTCAGATGTTAAAACCGACCTGATGGTCGGTTTTTTGCTTTGGGGAAGCATTTTCCGCTCACGCGGAAGAGGGGGGAGTGCCCCCGTCGGGTTCAAGCAGAGCAGCTTGCCGGGATGAACGGCTGCAGGCCGTCCCGAAGGGGTGAGCCACGCAGCGGTGAATCATCCCGCCGATACAGCCAACTAAAACAAAAGGGCCGTCGCGAGACAGGCCCTTTTGTTTTAGTTGCCGACAATCTGATCTTGCCTGTGATGGGGGTGGCTCGCAGGCGAAGCGGAGATGCCGCTGGCCTGGTTTGGGGAAGCAGCTTGGAGGCAGAGATAAACTCCGCCACGCGCAATATGTTGCATTTACACCAGTCATTTATGCTGCATGTGCAAGGTTTAATGGGTAAATGCATTGATTGCGCAACTTGTTGCGTCATGGTGCCGGCGCGCGAATCGGTTTTCTATTCAACTATTTGTTTTAAAACAAAAAAATGTATTGGCATGGTCACTGCTAACGGATTCGGACGAGTGTCATAACCGTTCAACCATCAGGAGCAATTCCATGCCAACTCCATGTTATATCAGCATCGAAGGTCAAACCCAGGGCAACATCACCGCCGGTGCTTTCACCTCCGATTCCGTCGGTAACATCTTCGTGCAGGGCCACGAAGACGAGATGCTGGTACAAGAGTTCCAGCACGTCGTCACCGTACCGACCGATCCGCAATCCGGTCAGCCGGCGGGTCAGCGTGTCCACAAGCCGTTCAAGTTCACCGTTGCCCTGAACAAGGCCGTGCCGCTGATGTACAACTCCCTGGCCTCCGGCGAGATGCTGCCGAAAGTGACCCTGAAGTGGTACCGCACCTCCGTCGAGGGCAAGCAGGAGCACTTCTTCAGCACTGTGCTGACCGATGCCACCATCGTTGACATCGACTGCCAGATGCCCCACTGCCAGGATCCGGCGAAGTCCGACTTCACCCAGCTGATCCAGGTCTCCATGGCCTACCGCAAGATCGACTGGGAGCACACCGTTGCCGG
>NZ_JBFODD010000029.1:0-35838 GCF_040908115.1 Aeromonas sp. R7-1
GCCCTTGGCTCGCCGCGACATCAGGCCATCAGACGATCGTGGTGCTCGGCGCCGCGCAGCATGGCCTGGATCAGTTCGTTGGCTTCAAACTTGGTGAGCGCCTCGTGGGCGCCGACCTGATGGGCCCGCTCCACGCTGATCTCGCTGGAGAGGGAGGTGTGCAGGATGATGTAGGCTCCCGCCAGCTTGGCATCGCTCTGCACCTCGAAGGCCAGCTCGTAACCATCCAGTCCCGGCATCTCTATATCGCTCACCAGGATGTCGATCCGCTTGCCCTGGGAGACCCGGGTCTGCATCAGGGTGAGGGCGTCGCGTCCGTTGGTGCAGACCTCGTAGGGGATGTTGATGTAATCGAGCGCCGCCATGAGCTGGCGACGGGCGACAGAGGAGTCGTCCACCAGCAGGATCCGCATCGGCTTGAGCCGCTCGCGCTGCACGTCGGTCAGCACGGGGTAGAGATGGCTGGGATCGTCCGGATAGACCCGCGACAGGATGAGTTCCACATCCAGCAACTGGATCAACTGATCTCCCACCCGGGTCACGCCGGTGACGAAGACGTTCTGTCCCAAGGAGGGAGGGGGCGGCTCGATGTCACGCCAGTTGCACTCGGTGATCTTGTCGATGCCCCGCACCAGAAAGCCCACCAGGGTGCGGCGGCAATCGGTGATGATGATGAAGCAGTGGGGCATCTCCTCCCGGGTGATGGGGCGGTAGCCCACGGCCATTGCCATGTCGATCACCGGGATGGTGGTGCCGCGCATGCTGGCGGCCCCGAGCACGGTGGGATGGGATTGTGGCAGGGCGGTGAGCTGGGTGTAGGGCACGATCTCCTTCACCTTGAGGGTACCGATGGCGAAGGATTGTCTGGCAGAGAGGTGGAACAGCAACATGCCCTGGGATTGGTTGGCCTTGCTCGTCATGGCGGATGTCCTGTTGATCTAGTCGGTGACGGTCAATCGGGTGTTCAGCATAAAGGATGGTGACATGAATGACTCCTTTGTTGTTAGCGGCGGTGAGCCGCAAAACTGGATTTCTTTTGCCAACCTTTTATGCCTCTCTTATCGGGTCGCGGACGGCTGAGGGGAGAGGGGCGCCCCGAGCCATTGCAGATGAGCCTCGGCCAGCGCGCTTTCATCCCGATAACCCAGCCTGCTCACCACCTGTGAGGGTGTGCTGCCGCTTCGCAGCAGGCGAATCCCCTGCAACAGTTGCCACTGATCCTGCAGTGCCTGGGCGTCCGGGCCCTCGAGACCGCGAGTGCCCAGCAGGGTCTGCCAGGCAGCCACGCTATCCGGCTGCGCTCTGGCCAGGGCTTGCCAGGCATCTTGCAGTGCCTGATCCCCCAGTGACGAGATGGTGCAGCCATGCAACTCATCCCCCACCACTTGCAGCCGCTGCCCATAGGGGCCTTGCCAGTCGCGGGGGCGTGACCAGGCCGCCAGGCTGTCCAGCAGTGCGTCCATCAACGGGTTTGCCTGCAACCAGCCAGCCTGGGCGGGCTGGGGCACCCGCACGGAGCAGGCCAGCAGATCATGCTGGCAGTCAGCCAGAGGGGTGAAGGCGGCGAGGGCATCGGCACAGAGCCAGAAGTGGCTGCCAGGTGTCAGCAGCAGCTCATGGGCACCCAATTTCAGCAGCGCCGCCCCCTGGGTGACGCGCAGCAATTGGCCCATGGGGGAGCGCTTGCGGGGGCCGACCTGAAGGGTGGAAGTGGAAAAATGCTGATATTCGATGGCGTGATGCATGTAAAAACCCTGATATGATGCTGCCTGGAGGTAACAAAAATGGAAACCAGACGTAAAAAGCGCTTCATTGCCGGGGCGGTTTGCCCGGCGTGCGGCAAGATGGACACCATGATGCTGTATATGGAGCATGGAGTCGAGAAGGTGACCTGTGTCGAGTGCGGGGATACCCAGGTGCAGACTCAGGAGCAGGTGGACAAGGCGACGCGTGAGGCGGAGCAGGTGATAGGGGTGTTTCGTCCCGAGTGAGTGGCATGCCTCAAGGTGATGGTACGCCGGTCAGGCTGGTCGCTGTTGATGACTTTTTCATCACACCGAAGCCGGACCGACCATATGCTTGTCTGCCTTTTTGAGGTATTCTGAGCCCGTTTTTTTCTATCCGCAGGATCCCTGACATGAAAGTAGCTCCCCTGAGCGTGGTTACGCTGGAATACACGGTCACCGACGAACACGGTGAAGTCATCGACACCACTGTCGGTAAAGAGCCGCTGGTGTATCTGCACGGTACCCGTTACCTGGTCTCCGGCCTCGAAGCCGAGCTGGAAGGTCGCAGCGTGGGCGAGGCGTTCGACGTCACCCTGACGCCGAACCAGGCCTATGGCGAGTACGACGAGAATCTGGTGCAGGAAGTGCCCGGCGAGCTGTTCGACGGTATGGAAGTGTCTGAAGGGGATACTTTTGTGGCCGAGACCGACGACGGCCACCGCCCGGTGACCGTCATCGAGGTGTCCGAGGAGTTCATCAAGGTGGACGGCAATCATCCCCTGGCTGGCGTGACCCTGGGCTTCAAGGTCGAGATCAAGGACGTGCGTGCCGCGACCGCCGAAGAGCTGGCCCATGGCCATGTGCACGGCGCTGGTGGCTGCGGTCACGATCATGGTCATGACCATGATCACGGCCATGATCACGATCATGACCACGGTGGCTGCTGTGGCGGCCATGGTCACAACCATGCACACGATCACGGCGACGATCACGGTCACGGTGGTTGCTGCGGTGGTGGCGGTTGTGGTGGCAAGGGCCATCAGCACTGATCACGGCCTGGCCGATGATAAAAAAACCCGCGCATGGCGCGGGTTTTTTTATGGCTGGCACTCATCAGTAGTGCGGTGGCGGCGTCTCTTCGGCCATGCTGGCGATCTGGCTCGGCTGTACGCTCTGCAATTTATCCACCAGTAGATGGATCTGGTGTTTGAGCCGGTCCAGCTCGCGACCCTGGGTGGTGACCTCGTCGTTGAGCTGCTCCACCGTGTATTCGGCAAAGGCGAGGCGGCTTTCCAGGGTTTCGAGGCGTTCGTTTAGTTGCTGACTCATGGGCCTTTTGGTCCTTACTTGATAGTCCAGATTTCAGCCAGGCCACTGGAGCTGGCACTGACGAGGTGGTCATTGTCGCGCAAAGCCACGCCATAGACCACTGCGCTCGGCGGTTTCACCTTGGGATGGGGCGAGACGCGCCAGCTCTGCAACGGCTGGCCGTCACTCACCTGCCACAGAGTGAGCTGGCGGGAGGGGGCGCCGGTGATGAGCCAGTTGCCGCCGTTGGCAAAGCGGGCGCTGGTGTAGACCTCGAAGCGGTGATCATATTGCAACCGGCTGTGCTCCTTGCCGGTTTTGAGATCCCAGATGCTGGCCTGGCGACTGTCTGCGGTGAAGGCGAAGCGTCCGGACGGATCCAGTCTCGCCATCACGACTCGCCCGGCGTGGTTGAAGCGCCACACCACCTGGCCCGTGCGGGTGTCCCACAGATAGGCGCTGTAATCGTTGCCGCCGGTGAGGGCATAGCGACCATTGGGGGAGAGATCCACCGTGTTGACCTGTTCGGTGTGGCCGAGGAATTGCAGCCGGCGTCCGGTCTGGGTGTCGACCACTTCCGCCTTGCCGTCTTCACGGCCGATGAGCACCTGGCGGCCATCCGCCGAGATCGCCGCATCGCGCAGGGGGGATTCTGGCAGGGAGTAGTAGCCCTGGGAGCGGCCATCCTGCAAGCGCCAGATGGCGAAGGTGTGCTGAGTGGCGGTGATGGCATGGCTGTCATCGGGGGAGAAGCGGGTCAGGGTGACGAACTCCTCCTGGTCGTCGCTCTGGCGCCAGCGCCAGCGCTCCTTGCCCTGTTCCAGATCCCACACCACAGTGCCCTGACTCAGGCTGGAGACGAGCGCGAGCTTGCCGGAACTGGCGAGATCCGCGCTCAGCAGACCCTGGTTGGCGAGGTGGATCTGCTGGCTGGGAAGTGAGCGTTGTTCGCACCCCGTCAGCATCAGGCAAATACCGATGAGATAAATGGCACTTTTGATCATTTTTCCTGTCTCATGCTTTCGTTACCTGCGATCACGGCGTTAGTATAAGGCGCTTATCACGATAAACCTCTCATTTCACGAAGGAACCGAGAGCGGTATTTAGAGTTTTGGAGAAACTGATGAACAATTTTCTGAAGGTGTCCCTGTTGGCTGCGGCGGTTGCCGTCGGTCTGACTGCTTGCCAAAAAGATGAGAAACCTGCTGCGACCAACACCGCAGAGGTCAAGGCAGAAGCCAGCAAGCCGGCAGAGGCCCCCAAGGCTGAGGCCAAGAGCTTTGAAGAGCAATCCGGCTATGCGATCGGCCTCTCCATGGGTCGTTATATCGCCAATACCCTGGAGCGCCAGCAGGAGCTCGGCATCAAGCTGGACAACACCGTGATCCTGAAGGGTGTCACCGACGGTCTGGGCAAAGAAGCCAAGATGACCGACGAGGAGATCCAGAAGGTTCTGCAGGAATACGACGCCAAGATCAACGAGCTGACCAAGGCGAAGGCCGACAAGGATGCCGTGGAAAACCTGAAGAAGGGTGAAGAGTTCCTGGCTGCCAACGCCAAGAAAGAGGGCGTGAAGAGCACTGAGTCCGGCCTGCAATATCAGGTCGAGAAGATGGGTGACGGCGCCAAGCCGAAGGCCACCGACATCGTCAAGGTACACTACACCGGTACCTTGACTGATGGCACCAAGTTTGACAGCTCCGTCGATCGCGGCGAGCCGGCTACCTTCCCGCTCAACCAGGTGATCCCGGGCTGGACCGAAGGGGTGCAACTGATGCCGGTCGGCTCCAAGTTCAAGTTCTTCCTGCCGTCCAAGCTGGCCTATGGCGAGCACGGTGCAGGTTCCATCCCGGCCAACGCCGTGCTGGTATTTGACGTAGAGCTGCTGGCCATCGAAAAACCGGCTGCCGATGGCGACAACGCCAAGAAATAAGCTCAAAGCACCATAAAAACGGCTCCCCAGGGAGCCGTTTTTGCTTGTGTATTGTCGCAATCCCCCGGATAAAGCGATGAGGCCGTCTTGAGTGTGTGGCGGCTAGCCCCCAGAATAGACAACAAAATCAAGCGCAAGGATGGATCTCGTGGCTGAAAGCAAACCCCGTGTCCTGTTGGTGGAAGATACCCGCAGTCTGGCGGTCGTCTATGAGCAGTATCTGGCCCAGGATGGCTACGAGGTGCAGCTGGCAGATTGTGGCCAGCAGGCTTTGGCACAATTGCTGGCAAGCCCGCCCCCCGTGGTGCTGCTCGACCTGGAGTTGCCCGACATGTCCGGCATGGACATCTTGCAGCAGATCACTGAGCGGCAACTGCCCTGCTCCGTGGTGGTGATCACCGCTCACGGCTCGGTGGATGTGGCGGTGGAGGCGATGCGGTTCGGGGCCTTCGATTTTCTCACCAAGCCGTTCGATGGCAAGCGCCTGTGCGCCACGGCGCGCAACGCCCTGAAACACCAGCAGCTCAGCTCGCTGGTGGCCCAGTATCGGGAAAACTTCGAGCGCAGCTCCTTTGCCGGTTTCATCGGCGCCTCCATGGCGATGCAGGCGGTCTATCGCATCATCGAGAGCGCGGCGCCGAGCAAGGCCACCGTCTTCATCACTGGCGAGAGCGGCACCGGCAAGGAGGTGTGCGCCGAGGCCATCCACCAGTGCAGCCCGCGTCGAGATCAGCCCTTCATCGCCCTCAACTGCGCCGCCATTCCCCATGACCTGATGGAGAGCGAGATCTTCGGCCACGTGAAGGGGTCGTTTACCGGTGCCCAGGGGGATCGCAAGGGGGCGGCCAGTCTGGCGGACGGCGGCACCCTCTTCCTCGACGAGATCTGCGAGATGGATCTCGACCTGCAGAGCAAGCTGCTGCGTTTCATCCAGACCGGCACCCTGCAGCGGGTCGGCAGCGGCAAGCTGGAGACGGTGGATGTGCGCTTTGTCTGCGCCACCAACCGGGATCCCCTGGTGGAGGTTAAGGCTGGACGGTTTCGTGAAGACCTTTACTACCGGCTGCACGTGATCCCGCTGGCGCTGCCCCCCCTGAGGGAGAGGGGAGAGGACATCCTGCTGCTGGCCCGGGAGTTGCTGCTGCGTTATGCCGGTGAGGAGAACAAGCGGTTCAGGGACTTTGATGCGGACGCAGTGCAGGTGCTGCTCGACTACCCCTGGCCCGGCAACGTACGCGAGCTGCAAAACGTGGTGCGCAACATAGTGGTGCTCAATGATGGCGAGCTGGTGAGCCCGGATATCCTGCCACCTCCCCTCAACGGGGGGCGTACCCTGGCCCCGGAGCCTGCGGTCGGGATCGCGGATCCCCAGTCAGAATCCGTCGTCGTTCGCAGGCAGGTCCGTCCGCTCTGGCAGGTGGAAAAGGAGGCCATCGAACAGGCCATCGCCAGTTGTGACGGCAACATCCCCAAGGCGGCGGCCCTGCTGGAAATAAGCCCTTCCACGATTTATCGCAAGAAGCAGGGCTGGGAAGAGGCGAGTCCGGCCTGAGCCGTCATCCCTGCTCCCGGGCAGACATGCTGATGTGCGGGGCGGCCAATTGGTCGCCCCGCACGCTTATCAGAGTTTGGCGAGCAGCTTGAGCCTGGCCAGTCGTTCTGCCTCGTTGGCGGTGAACCAGCCATCCTGTGACAGCAGAAACCAGGCGCGGGCAAAGTATTCGGTCGCCGCGGGATCATTGAGCACGAGTGCATTCTCCCCCAGCTCCTCGAACACATAGCCATCCTCGGGGGTGCCTGTGGCGGCCATGTCGTCGCGCAACTGCGCCAGTTCGGCCATGGCCTGTTCATGGCGCTCCTGGGCCCGGCTCAGGCGCGCCAGACTCCAGCGGGCGATAAAGGCTTTGCTCTGGTTGTTGTGCTGCTCGTGCCAGGCCAGGCACTTTTGTTGACAGGCGATGGCCTCGTCGAGGCGACCCAGCTCGAACAGGGTCCAGCCCTGATTGTTGTAGAGGGTGGCGAGCCAGCTTCGCGCCCGCTTGTCGTGACTGCGCTCGGCCAGGGTCATCGCCAGCTGGTGCCAGTGGCTCTGCTCCTTCAGGGGGGCGGCGATGGCCACCATGTGGGCCGCATCGATGGCCAGATAGTGCTCTTCGTACTGTTCTCCCAGTTGCCAGGCCTGTTCAAACAGGGCTCTGGCGCTGGCCTTGTCACCGGCGGAGTTAAAGGTGCGGCCACGCTCCAGCAAGGCGCGCAGGCGGGCCCGTGGAGTCGCCTCTGTGAGGCGGGGTTCTATCTCGTCGAGCAGCTGGTGCGCCTGTGCAAACTGGCGTTGCAGTGAATGGGTACGGGCTATCTGGGTGAGGAGCTCCAGCTCCCATTGCAGGTTGGCGGCACGCGCCTCGGGCAGCAGTGCTTGAAAACGCTGTGCGCTGGCAACGGGATCCTGATAATCCCACAGCGCCATGAAATCGGGCGGATTGTTCATCTGGCCTCCATGCCGGTTATCCGCCCACCAAGATGCCTGAAGGCCATTCTTTGTACAAGAAGGGGGCTGGCGCCATCGTGACGCCAGCGCTTGCCGATCAGTAGACCATGGCAAGGCTCATCAGCATCAGACCCAGGGCAGCAAAGGCTCCCTCCTTGATAGCCAGGCGCGGTACCAGCGCCTTGGGCAGGGCAGGGAACAGGCTCAGGGCAAAGCCGAACCCCGGCATCAGCCAGTGGAAAGCAGGGCTTCGCAGGGCGGGATCCGCATTGCCATTGATGACGATGAGCAGGATAAAGAGGGTGAAGGCGGGCAGGATAAACCAGCGGGCATGGCCGGCGGCGACCGCCCGCAGTGGCGAGATGCGATAGAGCACCAGGGTCACGAGGAAGAGGGCGAGGGGAGCCAGCAGATAGAGCGGGGCCGGGTTCATGATGAGTGTCTCCTGACAAGGGGGGCAGAGTGTAGGCAGTCCGGGTGGGGAATGACCAGTCCCCCGCGCCCGGGCTGTGAAGCGGATCGCAGGGCAAAGGTTTGCCTGGGCAGGATCAGCGGAACCAGAACCAGAGCACGGCAAATACCAGCCAGCTCAGCACCAGCAGGATCCAGGGCAGCGGGTGCTGGCGGGTGAGCTCGATGACCTCGGCTTCGCTCTCCTCTTCCCGTGTCTCTTGGGAAGAGTGCCTGGCTTTGGCTTGCAGTTTCTTCTGGCGGCTGGCTTCGCGGGCCTTCGCCTTCATCTGTTTCTTGTATTCGTCTATGCCCTTCTGGATCCCCTGGGCGATGAGCTGGGTCTGCTCCTTGGTCTGCCCCGGCTTCTGGTTGGCACGGGCGATCTTCATCGCCTCCTGCTGGGTTTCGGGGGAAATTTTGTCGTACTTGGCCATTCCAGGCACTCCTTGGCATTGATTGGCGGGCAGTATGCCATAACCGTTACCGGCGGGCTGCCATCATGGGGGAAATTGCTCTGCGAGTGGGGTGCCTCTGTTCCAAATAGGGGAAACAGGTTGCGTGGATGATCACATTTGGCGGAATTTGTGAGTCGCCGATGAAAAACCGTCACATGTTGTTTGTTATATTACCGCCCGATCCTGGATAGGGTCGTCCAATAACAAAATAACAAGGTGATATGGAAATGAATTATAAATTTGTCAAAGGAAGTATCGCACTGGCAGTGCTTGCCGCATTGAGCGGCTGCAATACCTCAAGCAACGACAGCGTCGCCCCCTGCACCGAAAATGTCTGCAAGCTGACCATTTTGCATACCAATGATACCCACGGTCGTTTCTGGCACAACGACAAGGGCGAATATGGCATGGCGGCCCAGAAGACCCTGGTCGAGCGGCTGCGTGCCGAGGCGAAAGCGGCGGGCAGCGAAGTGCTGGTGCTCTCCGGCGGTGACGTCAATACCGGGGTGCCAGAGTCGGATCTGCAGGATGCAGAGCCGGACTTCATGGCCATGAACAGCATCCGTTACGATGCCATGGCGGTGGGCAACCACGAGTTCGACAACCCCCTGACCATCCTCGAGAAACAGCGTCAGTGGGCCCAGTTCCCGATGATCTCCGCCAACATCTATGACAAGACGAGCGGCAAGCGCTACTTCGATCCCTACAAGGTGTTCAAGCTGGAAAGCGGCCTCAAGGTCGCCGTGCTGGGTCTGACCACAGAGGACACCGCCCAGCTGGTGGATCCCAACAACGTCCAGACCCTGGAGTTCCGCGATCCGACCACGGAAGCCGCCAATCTCGGCAAGCAGATCCGCGACAACAAAGAGGCGAACCTGGTTCTTGCCATCACCCACATGGGCCATTACGAGAATGGTCAGCACGGCAGCAACGCACCGGGTGACGTGGAAATGGCCCGTGCGCTGCCGGCAGGCACCCTGGACGCCATCATCGGTGGTCACTCCCAGAACCCGGTCTGCATGGAGCCGGGCACCCCGGACAAGTACGCCGACTTCAAGCCGGGCGACGACTGCCAGCCGGATCAGCAGAACGGCACCTGGATCATGCAGGCTCACGAGTGGGGCAAGTATGTGGGTCGTGCCCAGTTTGACTATCAGAATGGCAAGCTGACCCTGACCCAGTACGATCTGATCCCGGTCAACCTGAAGAATGCGGACGGTGATTTCATTCAGGAAGAGATCGTCAAGGATCCCGAGCTCTACAACACCCTGCTCACCTATCAGGAGAAGGGACAGCAGGAGCTGGGTGTGGTCATCGGTGCCACCGATGGCGTACTGGACGGTGAACGCGCCAACGTGCGCAACAAGCAGACCAACCTGGGTCGTCTCATCACCACCGCGACTGCCGAGAAGCTGAGCACCGACTTTGGCATCGTCAACTCCGGTGGGGTGCGTGCCTCCATCGCGGCAGGGGACATCAGCTACCGTGACGTGCTGACCGTGCATCCGTTCGGCAACACCGTCAACAAGGCGACCATGAGCGGCAACGAGCTGCTGACCTACCTGGGTCAGGTTGCGACCAAGACCGCCAATACCGGTGGCTATGCCCAGTTCGGCGGCATCAAGATGACGGTGGATTGCCAGGCCAAGAGCGTGGACATCGCCACCATCGGCGGGAAGGCCTTCGATCCGGCGGCAACCTACAGCTTCTCCATCCCGAGCTTCAGCGCGGCCGGTGGTGACGGTTATCCGAAGATCGACACCATCAATGCCGGTCTGGTGGATGCCGGTGTACTGAAGGATTATATCGCGGCGAAGAAGACCATTCAGGTCGCCGATTATCAGCCGGCCGGCGAGGTCAGCTATATCAACTCCACCTCGGTAGAGGGTTGCAAATAATCCCTGCACACCGAGCCAATAAAAAAGAGAGGCAGCCATGGCTGCCTCTCTTTTTATTTTCAATATCATCAGCAGTGTCTCTCGGGAAATATATCCGGCCACGGGAAGCTGCCCCGAAATAGGGCATGACACGATCTGATGGCAATAAAAAGGCGACCCTGAGGTCGCCTTGATGAAATGGGTCGGTTGAGCCTTAGAGCTGCTCGATGCCGACGATATGCCAGGGGGCATTGTCCTTGGCGAGATCACGCTCGAGGTGCCACACCTCCTTGATGTCCTCCTCGACCTGCTCCTGACGGTCCATGTAGCGGCCGCTGAAGCGCACGCTCACCTGGGCCCAGTCGCTGCCGTAGTCGGCACGGACCAGCTGGGTGTCCACGTACATCACCTCGGTGTGCTGCTCACCGGAGAGCTCGGCGCGTTCGGCCTTGAGGTGCTCGAACAGCTCGGGGCTCACGTACTCGCGGATCTTCTCCAGGTCGTTCTTGTTCCAGGCCTCTTGCAGGGTGCGGTAGTGATCGCGGGCACCGGCCAGGAAGCCGTTCATGTCAAAGCCCGGGGGCAGACGGAAGGGCACGTCGCTGTCGGCAAAACCGGTGGCCTGCGGGGCGCTGTGGCTCTGCTCGAACTGCTGGGGGGCCGCGCTCTGGGGCGGTTGATAGCCCGCATAGGCCGTCTGTGGCTGGGCCGCTGCCGCCTTGTTCCTGCGCAGGGCTCGGAACAGGAAGACACCGCCCAGTGCCAGCAGGGCGATCAGCAGGAAGTCCATCCCTTGCAGACCTTCGAAGGCGCCGCTGCCCAGCAGGTAGGCGAACAGGCCGCCGGCCAGCAGACCACCCAGCAGGCCGCCCATCATGCCGCCTTTCTTGGGTGCCTGGGCGCCCACGGTCGGGTTCTTGGTGTCGACCGGCTTGGCCGCAGGTTGGGCCGGGGCCGTCTTGTAGCTCTTGCCAAAGGATTTGCCGCCACCAAGTTTCTTGGCCTCGGCGATGGGTGCCCCAAGGCCAATGGCCAGGATCAGGGCAAACAGGGTCAGCATCTTTTTCATTTTGACTCTTTCACTCTCATGTAGGTGGGGGCATGCTCTGCTTGTGCAAGCTCAGCGAGGCGCATGGCAGGCTGCCAGTCCCTTTTTGTGTTGCAGCTTGCGGGTATGATTATCACGGATGGCATGAATTATTCATGAACAGATTGAGTCGTCCGACAGGGGAGGCGCCCATGAAACACAGACGGCCGAGTCGCTCGGTGCGCAGGCTGCGCAACAAACAAAGAGCAAGAACGAAGGATCAGACCCTGGTCTGGCCCTTTCTCGTACTGTGAGGCAGGTCTGCGGCGCACAAGTGGATGACGCTGACGAGGCCTGGGTCCCGTCTTGTCGCCGGATGCGATGACGGGACGTATTAGCACTCGCGATGGCGGGGTTTCTTTTGTAAAATTCCCGTCCCCTTCCCGCTGCGGTTTTTATGTGTATGGCAGAGCAAGTGACGGCGAAAAAAGACGCCAAGACACAACAGCTGAAAGTACCTCCCCACTCTTTTGAGGCCGAACAGTCCGTACTGGGCGGCCTGATGCTGGACAACGAGGCCTGGGATCGGGTCGCCGAACGGGTGATCGACAAGGATTTCTACAGCCGCCCGCACCGCCTGATCTTCCAGGCCATGACCCGCCTCTCCAACGCGGGCAACCCCATCGACCTCATCACTCTGCAGGAGGAGCTCGAGCGCTCCGAGCAACTGGAAGAGGCCGGTGGCTTCGCCTATCTGGTGGAGATCGCCAAGAACACCCCGAGTGCCGCCAACATCAGTGCCTACGCCGAGATCGTGCGTGAGCGGGCGGTGGTGCGGGAGATGATCTCGGTCGCCAACGAGATAGTCGAAGCGGGCTACGAGCCCCAGGGGCGTACCTCCAACGATCTGCTGGACTTGGCCGAGAGCAAGGTGTTCCAGATCGCCGAGCAGCGCACCAGCGCCAACGAGGGCCCCCAGCCCCTGAAGCTCATCCTCGAGCAGACCGTCGACAAGATTGAAGAGCTGTTCAAGACCCCCCACAACGGGGTGACCGGCGTGTCGTCCGGCTACAACGATCTGGACAAGATGACCGCCGGCCTGCAGCGTTCGGATCTGGTCATCGTCGCTGCCCGTCCCTCCATGGGCAAGACCACCTTTGCCATGAACCTGTGCGAGCACGCGGCCCTCACCGCCGACAAGCCGGTGCTGATCTTCTCCCTCGAGATGCCCTCCGAGCAGATCATCATGCGTATGCTCGCCTCGGTGGGGCGCATCGACCAGACCAAGGTGCGGACCGGCCAGCTCGACGACGAGGATTGGGCGCGGCTCTCCTCCACCATGGGGCTGCTGCTGGAGAAGGGGAAGATGTACATCGATGACTCCTCCGGCCTCACCCCGACCGAAGTGCGCTCCCGCGCCCGTCGGGTGGCGCGGGACAACGGCGGCATCAGCATGATCATGGTGGACTACCTGCAGCTGATGCGGGTGCCGGCGCTGTCTGACAACCGTACGCTGGAAATCGGTGAAATCTCCCGCTCCCTCAAGGCGCTGGCGAAAGAGTTGCAGTGCCCCGTGGTGGCGCTCTCCCAGCTGAACCGAAGCCTGGAACAGCGGGCCGACAAGCGCCCGGTCAACTCGGATCTGCGGGAATCCGGCTCCATCGAGCAGGATGCGGACTTGATCATGTTCATCTACCGCGACGAGGTCTATCACGACGACAGCCCCGACAAGGGGATCGCCGAGATCATCATCGGCAAGCAGCGTAACGGCCCCATAGGACGAGTGCGGCTCACCTTCCAGGGTCAGTTCTCGCGTTTTGACAACTACGCGGGCCCGGCGTTTGACGATGACTACTAAGTAAGTCGGGAGCCTGCTCCCGGCATCCATAAACAGTTTTCCCGGTTCGACAATTCTGCCGGTCCGGCCTTAGACGATGAGATTTGAGGGCTGACACCACCCGGTGCCTGATTATCATGCCCTCGTAAGGGAAAACAGATGAAAGCGGCTATCGCCCAAATCAATACCGCGGCCCTGCGCCACAACCTCGCCGTGGTGAAACGCCACGCCCCCCAATGCAAGATCATTGCCGTGGTCAAGGCCAATGCCTACGGCCACGGCCTGCTACCGGTCGCCCGCACCCTGGTGGATGCGGACGCCTACGCGGTGGCCCGCATCGAAGAGGCGCTGATGCTGCGCTCCTGCGCCGTGGTCAAGCCCATCGTGCTGCTGGAGGGCTTCTTCAGCGCCGCCGACCTGCCGGTGCTGGCGGCCAACAACCTGCAGACCGCGGTGCACACCTGGGAGCAGCTCGAGGCGCTGGAGCAGGCCGAGCTGCCTGCCCCCGTGGTGACCTGGCTCAAGCTCGACACCGGCATGCACCGTCTCGGGGTACGGGCCGAGGAGATGCCCGCCTTTATCGAGCGCCTCGGCAAGTGCAAGAACGTGGTGCAGCCGTTCAACGTCATGACCCACTTCAGCCGCTCCGATGAGCTGGAGCAGCCCACCACCCGCGAGCAGATCGACCTGTTCAGCCAGCTGACTGCGCCGCTCAAGGGCGAGCGCGCCATGGCCAACTCGGCAGGCATCCTGGCGTGGCCGGATTCCCACTGCGATTGGATCCGCCCCGGCGTCATCCTCTACGGCGTGTCGCCGTTCCCCAATACGGTGGCGGCGGATTACGACCTGCAGCCGGTGATGACCCTCAAGACACAACTGATCGCGGTGCGCGATCACAAGGCGGGCGAGCCGGTAGGCTATGGCGCCAACTGGGTGTCGGATCGCGATACCCGGCTCGGGGTGATTGCCATCGGCTATGGCGACGGTTATCCGCGCATGGCCCCCAATGGCACGCCAGTGCTGGTCAATGGCCGCATCGTGCCCCTGGTGGGCCGCGTCTCCATGGACATGACCACGGTGGATCTCGGTCCCGGCGCCACCGACAAGGCGGGCGACGAGGCTGTGCTCTGGGGGGAAGGGCTGCCGGTGGAGCGGGTGGCCGACCAGATCGGCACCATTCCCTATGAGCTCATCACCAAGCTCACCTCCCGCGTCTTTATGGAGTATGTGTAGGCGAGTCGCCCCTCATCCCCCACCCTTCTCCCGCGAGGGGAGAAGGGAGAACAAAAAGGCCGCCCCGACAAGGGCGGCCTTTTTCATGGACGTGTCCCATAGACGAAAGAACAAGCCCCGCATCGGCGGGGCTTGAGTCTCCGTCACTATGTGGCGCTTAGCCTATGGTCATCAGGCTGGCGTTGCCACCGGCGGCGGCGGTGTTGACCGAGAGGGCGTGCTCGATGAGCAGGCGCTCCAGCGGGATGTCGGTCTCGCCGCGATGCAGGCCGTGCACACCGATGATGGCGCCGTTACGGGCTGCCTGGCGCGCGGCGGCGAGCTTGCTCACCTCCCGCAACTGATCCGAGTCGCCGTGGTGCAGCAGGGCATCGAAGTCCGTCTCCCCCGTGGCCCAGTCCGCCACCAGCGCGATGGGATCCCGCGCCTCGGTCGGCAGGGAAGAGAGCAGGGAGCGTGTCTGGGCATCGTCCGGCAGCAGCACCTGGCTGCCGACCGCCAGACAGGCGGCCAGCTGGGCCAGCAGGTCGGCCTTCTCCTGGGCAAGACAGAGCACCCGTTCCCGTGGCAGCAGGCTGTAGCTGTTGCGCTCGCCGGTGGGGCCGGTCAGCAGCTGGGTACGGCCGCTCTGGGAGAGCGCGGCGTAGTGATCGCACAGGGCGGCGAGGGCCGGATCCTGCTTGCTCGCCCAGCCGCGCAGGGCCACGAGGGGGGCTTTCGCCTCGGCCTGCAGGGCACCGGACTCCTGGTGCAGCTGGTTGGCCACCGCCTCCTGGGGACGGGCGCCGAGCAGGCGATACATGTAGAGCGGGCCGCCGGCCTTGGGACCAGTGCCGGAAAGCCCTTCCCCACCGAAGGGTTGCACCCCGACCACGGCGCCCACGATGTTGCGGTTGACGTAGAGGTTGCCCACCTTGGCCACGTTCACCACCTGGGCGATGGTCTCGTCGATGCGGGTATGGACACCCAGGGTCAGGCCGTAACCGCTGCCGTTGATCTGCTCGAGCAGCTCCCCGAGCCGGGTGCGCGGGTAGCGGACCAGGTGCAGCACAGGGCCGAACACTTCGCGTCCCAGTTCGTCCAAGCTGTCGAGCTCGATCAGGGTCGGCAGCACGAAGGTGCCGCGGCTGCAGGCATCCCCCTGGGTGCGAGCGATCTGGTGCACCTTGCGCCCCTTGTCGCCCATGGCCTTGATGTGGCGCTCGATGTTGGCCTTGGCCTCGGCGTCGATGACGGGGCCGATGTCGGTGGAGAGGTGCTCGGGGCTGCCGACCTTGTACTCGGCCATGGCGCCCTTGAGCATCCGGATCACCCGATCCGCCACGTCATCCTGCACGCACAGCACTCGCAGGGCGGAGCAGCGCTGACCGGCGCTGTCGAACGCCGAGGAGATGACATCCATCACTACCTGTTCGGTCAAGGCGGAAGAGTCGACGATCATGGCGTTCTGGCCGCCGGTCTCGGCGATGAGGGGAATGGTGCGACCCTGGGCGTCGAGGCGACCGGCCAGGTTGCGGGAGATGATGCCCGCCACCTCGGTGGAGCCGGTGAACATGACGCCGCGCACCCGTTCGTCCGCGATGAGCGCCGCACCCACGGTCTCACCACGGCCCGGCAGCAGTTGCACCGCTCCGGCGGGTACCCCCGCCTCCAGCAGGATGCGCACCGCTTGTGCCGCGATGAGGGGGGTCTGCTCGGCAGGCTTGGCCAGCACCGTATTGCCGGCGGCCAGGGCCGCGCACACCTGGCCGCTGAAGATGGCCAGCGGGAAGTTCCAGGGGCTGATGCAGACCACGGGGCCGAGCGGCCTGTGGGTGTCGTTGGCGAAGTGGTTGCGCGCCTGGGCGGCGTAGTAGCGCAGGAAGTCCACCGCTTCGCGCACCTCGGCGATGGCGTTGGCAAAGGTCTTGCCGGATTCGCGTACCAGCAGGCCCATCAGGGGTTGCAGTTCGGATTCCATCAGATCGGCTGCCCTGTCCAGCACGGCGGCCCGCTCGGCTGGCGGGGTGGACTGCCAGATCTGGCCGCTCGTGAGGGAGCAGGCGAGCGCCTTGTCCACCAGCGCTACCGTGGCTTCGCTCACCTGACCGACGACATCGCGGTGATCCGCCGGGTTGAGCACGGGCTGGAACTGAGTCGGCGCCTCGGTGTCGCAACCCAGCATGGGCACGGCCTGATAGGCGGTGTTGGTGCTGGCGAGCAGGGCGGCGGAGAGTGACCCCAGGCGGTGCTCGTTCGCGAGATCCAGACCTGCGGAGTTCGGGCGCGCCTCGCCGTAGAGATCCCGGGGCAGGGGGATGCGCGGATGGGGCAGACCCAGGGCCCCTTCACGGGCGGCCATCTGCTCGATCTGCTGCACCGGATCCTGCACCAGATCCGAGAGGGAGATGTTGTTGTCCGCGATGCGGTTGACGAAGGAGGTGTTGGCCCCGTTCTCCAGCAGGCGGCGCACCAGGTAGGCGAGCAGGGTCTCGTGGCTGCCCACCGGGGCATAGATGCGGCAGGGGCGACCCAGCTTGCCGTCGGCCACCTTGCCGACCACCTGCTCGTAGAGCGGTTCACCCATGCCGTGCAGGCACTGGAACTCGTACTGACCCGGGTAGTAGTTCTGACCCGCCAGCTGATAGATGGCAGACAGGGAGTGGGCGTTGTGGGTGGCGAACTGGGGATAGATGGCCTCGGGCACCGCCAGCAGCTTGCGGGCGCAGGCGAGGTAGGAGACGTCCGTGTAGGGCTTGCGGGTATAGACCGGGTAGCCTTCCAGCCCTTCCTGCTGGGCGCGCTTGATCTCGCTGTCCCAGTAGGCGCCCTTCACCAGACGGATCATCAGGCGGTGACGGCTGCGCTTGGCGAGATCGATGACGTAGTCGATCACATAGGGGCAGCGCTTCTGGTAGGCCTGGATGACGAAACCGATGCCGTTCCAGTCGGCGAGGGACGGATCGAAGCAGAGCTTCTCCAGCAGATCGAGGGAGATCTCCAGGCGATCGGCCTCCTCGGCGTCGATGTTGATGCCGATGTCATACTGCCTGGCGAGCTGGGTCAGGCCCAGCAAGGTGGGGTAGAGCTCCTCCATGACGCGATCGTACTGGGCGCGGCTGTAGCGCGGATGCAGGGCGGAGAGCTTGATGGAGATACCCGGCCCCTCGTAGATGCCGCGACCGTGGGAGGCCTTGCCGATGGCGTGGATGGCCTGCTCGTAGGAGGCCAGATAGCGTTTGGCGTCCTCCTCGGTCAGGGCCGCTTCCCCCAGCATGTCGTAGGAGTAGCGGAACCCTTTGCTCTCCATGCCGCCTGCGTTCGCCAGCGCCTCGGCGATGGTCTCGCCGGTGACGAACTGTTCACCCATCAGGCGCATCGCCATGTCGACGCCCTTGCGGATGAGCGGCTCACCCCCCTTGCCGATGAGTCCCTTGAGGGAGCTGTTCATGCCCGCCTCGTTGTGGGTGGCCACCAGCTTGCCGGTGATGAGCAGACCCCAGGAGGCCGCGTTGACGAACAATGAGGTGCTCTGGCCCAGGTGCTGGCTCCAGTTGCCGCCGCTTATCTTGTCGCGGATCAGGGCATCCCGGGTCGCCTTGTCGGGGATGCGCAGCAGCGCCTCCGCCAGGCACATCAGGGCCACCCCTTCCTGGGAGGAGAGGGAGAACTCCTGAAGCAGTCCCTGGACCAGGCCCTGACGGCCGCTGGCGCTCTTCTGGTTGCGCAGCTTCTCGGCGATGCCCATGGCCAGCTTCTGGGTCGCGTCAGCCTTCTCCTTGGGCAGACGAGCCTGCTCCAGCAGCATGGGGACGGCTTCGGTCTCGGGGCGGCGATAAGCCCCCGTGATGGCGGCCCGCAGCACGGACTGGGGCAGAATGCTCTCGGCAAACTCGAGGAAGACCTGGATGCCCTGCTCGGTCAGGGTCTCGACGGCCTCTTCCCCGGCGGCGGCAGCCAGCCCGGAGTGCTCGGGCGGGGTCAGACCGCGATCCAGTTGCTCCAGATAGGTGAAGATGGCTTGCTTGATCAGCCAGTGGGGAGTGCGATCCAGGGTCTGCGCAGCCTGTTTGAGGCGGTCGCGGGTCGCTTCATCGAGTTTGACGCCGAGGGTGGTAGTGGCCATGGGACTTCCTGTATCTAGAAGGTAACAATATTACCGGACGGTTAAATTTCGCCGATGATGGTGCAACCAGGTGCAACCTTCAAGCAAGAAATTTTAATGTATTGGTTACATTGTTGAATTCTTCCATGAATCCGGTCTCCATCAGGCTCCTTTCAAGCCCGCCGCTTGTCCGCTTTTCACAGCATTATTAATGGGTTGGCAATGCATCTTATGAATGCCTATATGAGGTGCAACCCACTGCAAATCGGGTTGCACTTTTGCGTGTTCGACCGAACCTGGGTTGTGAGTGCGGCTCCCCCGTGCGCAGAAGGGAGCGGAGCGCCACCTGACAGAGCCCCGTGCTCTTCTATGCTGTTAGCTGGCCACAGGGGCCAGCTATCGGTGACAAGGAGAAACCCATGGCGCGTGTCAGTACCTATCTCAATTTTGCCCGGGAGACGGAGGCTGCCTTCCTCTTCTATCGCGAAGTGTTCGGCGGTGACTTCAGCGGCCCCATTCACAGGTTCAAGGAGTCCCCGGGCTGCCCGGGCCAGCCCCCTTTGTCGGAGGAAGACGGGGAGCTGGTGATGCATGTGGCCCTGCCCATCCTTGGGGGACACGTGCTGATGGGCACGGATGCCCCGGCGAGCATGGGGTTCACCCTGGTGCAGGGCAACAACAGTTACCTCAATCTGGAGCCGGACAGCCGAGGCGAGACCGATCGCCTGTTCGCGGCCCTGGCCGAGGGAGGCAAGGTGGAGATGCCGCTGGCGGAGATGTTCTGGGGTGACTATTTCGGATCCCTGGTGGACAAGTTCGGCACCCACTGGATGTTCAACTGCCAGAGCAAGACCTGACGGCAGATCTGCAATGAAAAGGGCGCCATGGCGCCCTTTTCATCTTTATTGCCCATCACTGTCCCGATTTGCTGCGCCTGCCACCTGAGCTGGTATGCCCCGAGCATGGGATTGCAGTGCAGTGCGCTGCTTTATGGCGTGTGACCCACCATGTCAGCGGGGATCACCCGGGCTCGGATTATCGCGCAGCTGAACTGCGTTATGGCGTACGACCCACCATGTCAGCGGGGATCACCCAGGCATCGAATTGCTCCGCGCTGAGGTGGCCAGAGGCAATGGCCGCCTCCCGCAGACTCAGTCCCTGATGGTGCGCCCGCTTGGCGATCTCGGCCGCCTTGTCATAGCCGATATGGGGGTTGAGGGCCGTCACCAGCATCAGGGAGCGGGAGAGCAGATCGTCGATCCTGGCCTGGTTCGGGGTGATGCCGACGGCGCAGTGGTCGTGGAAGCTCTGCATGCCATCCGCCAGCAGCCGCACGCTCTGCAGGAGGTTGTAGGCGATCATGGGCCTGAACACGTTGAGCTCGAAGTTGCCGCTGGCACCGCCGATGTTGATGGCCACATCGTTGCCCATCACCTGGGCGCAGAGCATGGTGAGGGCCTCGCTCTGGGTCGGGTTGACCTTGCCGGGCATGATGGAGGATCCAGGCTCGTTCTCGGGGATGAGCAGCTCCCCCAGCCCGCTGCGGGGGCCGCTCGCCAGCCAGCGCACGTCGTTGGCGATCTTCATGAGGGAGGCCGCCAGCGTCTTGAGGGCACCGTGGGCGTGAACCTGGGCGTCACTCGCCGCCAGGGCCTCGAACTTGTTGGGGGCGCTCACCAGCGGCAGGCCGGTCTGCTCGGCCAGGGTTCTGGCCACCGCCTCGGCAAAGCCTGGAGGGCAGTTGAGGCCGGTGCCCACGGCGGTGCCGCCGAGCGCCAGCTCGCACAGATGGGGCAGGGCGGCCCGTAGATGGCGCTCCCCCTGTTCGAGCTGGGCGACCCAGCCGGAGATCTCCTGGCCCAGGGTGAGGGGAGTGGCATCCTGCAAATGGGTGCGGCCAATCTTGACGATGTGGTCGAAGGCGGCGGCCTTGCCTGCCAGGGTCTGCTTCAGGGCAGCGAGGGCCGGCAGCAACCGCTGCGTGATGGCGGTGACCGCCGCCAGGTTCATGGCGCTCGGGAAGACATCGTTGCTGGACTGGCTCTTGTTTACCTCGTCGTTGGGATGCACCAGCCGCGCTTCCCCCCGGGGGCCGCCGAGCAGTTCGCTGGCCCGGTTTGCCAGCACCTCGTTGAGGTTCATGTTGGTCTGGGTGCCGGAGCCGGTCTGCCACACCATCAGGGGAAACTCGGCGTCGTGCAGGCCGCGCAGGATCTCGTCGGCAGCGGCCATGATGGCCTGGGCCTTGCGGGCGGGGAGCAGCCCCAGGGCGTGGTTGACCCGGGCGCAGGCGGACTTGATGCGGGCCAGGGCATGGATGATCTCCATGGGTTGGCGCTCCCCCGAGATGTTGAAGTGATGCAGGGAGCGCTGGGTCTGGGCCCCCCAGAGCCTGTCCGCCGGGACGGCTATCTCCCCCAGGCTGTCCCGCTCCATCCTGATATCCATGACGTGTCTCCTGCCGTTGAGGTGGTGGCACCCAGCATGAACCCAAACGGCTGCCGGGGCCAGCTTGCACATGGATACGCTTTGCATATAATAAGTAAAGCTTACTATATAGGTTGCATATCATGAACAAACAACCGGACACCCTTGGCTTTCTCATCGGCGACGTCCAGCGCCTGATGCGCCGCCAGTTCCAGCAGCAGCTGGAGGGAAGCTGCCTCACCCTGGCCCAGGCCAGGGCTCTGGTGCACATTGCACGCAGCGAGGGCATACGCCAGGTGGATCTCGCCGAGCGGCTGGACATCCAGCCCATCACGCTGGCGCGCCAGCTCGATCAGATGGCCGACAACGGTCTGGTGGAGCGGCGCAACGACCCCAACGACAGGCGTGCCCATCAGCTGTTCCTGACCGAGGGGGCGGAACCCTATCTCGAGAAGATCAAGCAGGCCTCCGCTGTGGTGCATCAGCACGCCATCGGTGAGCTGGGGGAGGCGGGCACCCGCGCCCTCTGCGACGCCCTCAAGACCCTGCGCGACAATCTATCGAAGTATTGATCTCATCTTTATCAGCATTGAATGTGGAGTGTTTCTATGAATGCCGAATCTTCCCCTCCCCAAACGCCGGTGACGAACCGCCGCCGGACCCGTCTGCTTCTGCTGGTGGTGGTACCGGCACTGGCCCTGCTCGGCATAGGTGCCATCTACATGCTGGGTGGCCGTTATGTCGAGACCGACAACGCCTATGTGAAGGCGGACAAGGTGCCCATCAGTACCGAGGTGCTGGGCCGGGTGGCCAAGGTCTATGTGAATGAGAACGAGCAGGTCAAGGCCGGTCAGCTGATGTTCGAGCTGGATCCCGAGACCTTCCAGGTGGCGGTAACCAAGGCCGAGGCGGAGCTCGCCAAGGTGCGCACCGATCTGGTGGCGCTGCAGACCAGTTATCGCGGCCAGCAGGCGGAGATCGCCGTGGCACGCACCCGCCATGCCTATGCCCTGAAGGAGGAGCATCGCCAGGCGGATCTGGTGGCCAAACACTTCACCTCCACCGCCAACTATGACGATGCCCGTCAGCTCACCATACAGACCGCCCAGCAGCAGGTGGCGCTGGAGGAGGGGCTCAAGAAGATAGAGGCCTCCCTGAACGGCGACGTCAACCTGCCGGTGGAGCAGCAGCCCGCCTATCAGGAGGCCGCCGCCGAGCTCGCCAAGGCCAGGCTGGATCTCGCCCGCACCAAGATCTACGCCCCCGCCAACGGCATCGCCAGCCAGCTGCCCAAGCCGGGCCAGTACAGCATCGTCGGCATGACCGCCATGATGCTGGTAGAGACCGACAGCCCCTGGATAGAGGCGAACTTCACCGAAACCGAGCTGACCCATGTTCAGCCGGGGCAGGAGGTGGAGATCAGCCTGGACACCTACCCGAATGCCCATTGGCACGGGGTGGTGGAGAGCCTGAGCCCGGCCACCGGCTCCGAGTTTTCGGTGATCCCGGCCCAGAATGCCACCGGCAACTGGGTCAAGATCGCCCAGCGAGTCGCGGTGCGCATCAAGCTGGACGAAATGGCCTCCGGGCCCACTCTGCGCGCTGGCCTGAGCGCCATCACCAAGATAGACACCGGCCACAAACGCAGCCTGCTGGGCTGGTCATTCTGAGGTTAATATGACGACGCAAAGCCATCAGGGGGTGGATCAGAGCTCCCGACGTGGCTTCATCACCCTGTCGGTGATGTTGGCCACCATCATGCAGGCGCTGGACACCACCATCGCCAACGTCGCCCTGCCCCATATGCAGGGGGCCATGGGCGCCACCCAGGATCAGATCTCCTGGGTGCTGACCTCCTACATAGTCGCGGCCGCCATCTTCATGCCGCTGACCGGTTTCATCTCGGCAAGAATTGGCCGCAAAAGGCTGTTCATGTGGTCGGTGGCGGGCTTTACCGTTGCCTCCATGTTGTGCGGCGCGGCCCAGAGCCTGGATCAGATAGTGCTGTTCCGCCTGCTGCAGGGGATCTTCGGTGCCAGCCTGGTGCCCCTCTCACAGGCGGTGCTGCTGGACACCTACCCGCCGGAGAAACACGGCTCCGCCATGGCGCTCTGGGGGATAGGGGTCATGGTGGGTCCCATCCTGGGGCCGTCGCTGGGGGGCTGGCTCACCGAGTACTACAACTGGCGCTGGGTCTTCTACATCAACCTGCCGTTCGGCCTGCTGGCCTGGTTCGGGCTTGCCGCCTTCATCGAGGAGACGAAGATCGATGCCAGCCGCCGCTTCGATCTGCTGGGCTTCGCCCTGCTGAGTCTCGGCATAGGGGCATTGCAGATGGCGCTGGACAGGGGGGAGTCACAAAACTGGTTCGCCAGCCCCGAGATCGTCATCGAGACCATCCTGATGGTGATGGCGTTCTACCTCTTCGTGGTGCATATCTTCACCTACCCGCACCCCTACATAGAACCGGCCCTGTTCCGGGATCGCAACTTCAGCGTCGGTCTGCTCTTCATCTTCATCGTCGGCATCATCTTGCTGGCGACCATGACGCTGCTGCCTCCCTTCATGCAGGGGCTGATGGGTTACCCGGTGATCGACGTGGGTTACCTGCTCGCCCCGCGCGGGGTGGGCACCATGGTTGCCATGATGCTGGTGGGCAGGCTGTCGGGCCGGGTGGACGCCCGTTACCTCATCCTGTCAGGGCTGCTGCTCACCAGCTTCTCCATGTGGGAGATGACCCTGTTCAACACGGACATCGGCAGCTGGGACATAGTGCGCACCGGCATCATCCAGGGGCTGGGGCTCGGCTTCATCTTCGTGCCCCTCTCCACCATCACCTTTGCGACCCTGGCGCCGCGCTATCGCAACGAGGGGACGGCGCTGTTCAGCCTGGTGCGCAACATCGGCAGCAGCATCGGCATCTCGGTGGTGATCACCTATCTGGCCCAGCGATCCCAGATGAACCACGAGGCGTTCGCCGCCTACATCACCCCGTTCAATGTCAACCTGCATCAGGGCGGGGGCATGGCGGAGCTGATGACGCCGAAGGGGCTGGTCATGATCAACGGCGAGGTGACCCGGCAGGCCAGCCTGCTCGCCTACCTGCAGGATTTTCGCCTGATGATGTGGGTCAGCCTGTGCGCCGTGCCGCTGGTGGTGTTGCTGAGGGCTCCCGGGCGCAGCGGCTCTCGGGAGGAGATGGCCATTCTGGAGTGAATCACGAAGGGGCGAGCAACAAAGAAAGAGGGATGGCGCAGGCCATCCCTCTGTCGTTTGGCAGGATCAGCGTGCCGGCGTGAAGGGGGTGAGCGCTGCCAGAGGCGCAGCGTCCCCGTATTCCCGGATGGGTTCGCCGTGCTTGAAGATCTTGAAGGTCTCGCCCCGGGCACTCCAGTACTCGATGTGATCGCTGCCGATCTGCAACAGGCTCGCCTCGCGCAGGGCCACCACGGATTCGCTCGGGTTGATGGCGCAGAACTCGGCCAGACGCTCGTCCCGGGTCTCCCCCATGTGGCCGCTGATGCTGGCGTCCAGATAGTGGGGGTTGATCTGCACGGGGAAGAGCCCCAGCGCAGGCAGCACGACGGCGCTGCACACCGGCATGTCGTTGGTGGTGCGGATGCTGGGGGTGGCCACGTTGCAGCCGGCGCTCCAGCCCACATAGGGCACGCCCCGCTCGCGCACCGCACGCTGGATGGGGACCACCAGACCATACTCGTGCAGCCGCTGGTTCAGGAGCCAGGTATTGCCGCCGCTGATGAAGATGGCGTCGGCCCGGTTGATGGCATCCACCGGATCGTCGAAGTGATGGATGCTGATGGCGTCCACCCCCAGACTCTCGGTGAGCTCCCGGGCGCGGGCATCCCAGTCGCTGCGGATCACCGCGTAGGGGATGAGCAGGATGCGCTTGACCTGGTTGCGAGCGAGCAGGGTTTGCACCCGGTCGCGGGCCCAGCCGAGCAGGCCGGGGTGTTCTGTGGTTTTACCGTTGCTGAGCAGAAGCAGTTCCATGATGTGTCCTCGAAACAAGGCGCAGGACCCGGGCGGTCCTGGTGAAGAGAAGAGGGCACTCTACCGCCATCGAAGCGCCAAATGTGTGATCCCTGCCCGTTTTGTACGGTTGCAGGCCACTCAGGGGTGTTCGCTCACCTGCGCGTAGCGCAGCAGCATCTCGGCGAGGGAGTTCACCGCCAGGCGTTTCATCAGGCTGGCGCGGCACACCTCGACGGTGCGCACCGAAATGCAGAGATCCTGCGCTATCTGCTGATTCTTGTGGCCCCGGGCGATGAGCTGCAACAACTGGCGTTCGCGCGGGGTGAGGCGCTCAAAGGCGGACAGATGGGCGAGGCGGGTGGCCGCCGCCTGCGTCGCCTGCTCGGCCCGCTCGATGGCGGCGAGCAGGTGGGCCAGCTGCACCGGCTTTTGCAAGAAATCCACCGCCCCCAGCTTGAGGGACTCCACCGCCAGTGGCACCTCGCCGTGGCCGGTGAGAAACAGGATGGCGATGGGGCTCTGGGCCGCCTTCAGCCGCTGCTGGACCTCGGGGCCAGAGAGCCCCGGCATGCGGCAGTCGAGGATGAGGCAGGCGGGCTGGTGCAGGTCGACCTCGGCCAGAAAGCGCTCGCCATCGGCAAAGCTGAGCAGCTGCCGCTCGTCGCAGCTCTCCAGCATGAAGCGCAGGGAGTCGAGCACGGCCTCGTCGTCGTCGACCAGATAGAGCGGGGGGCGGGCAGGGGTCGGCATCTCAGTTCCTCGGCATGTCGGTGGATGAAGGGAGGGTTTCGGGTGATGGCACGGGCAGGGTGACCCGGGCCAGGCAGCCGTGGGGGCTCAGGTTCTCCAGACTGAACCGGCCGCGATGGCTCTCGACCACCTCCCGGCAGATGGCGAGCCCCAGCCCCATGCCATCGGGCTTGTCGCTGTAAAACGCCTGCTGCAGTTCGGTTGCGGGGACCCTCAGGCCGGCGCCGTTGTCGCGGATCTCCAGCAGCAACCTCTGTGCCTCGAAGGCGATCAGCAGCTCGACCCGGGCAGGCGCCTGTGCCGGTGTTTGCGTAGTGGGGTGAGCAGGGGAGTGAACAGCGGGGCGCGCACTCTTAGCTGCCCTCTGCGCCGCTCTCTGCGCTGCACTCTCGGCGCCATTCTTGATGAGGTTGACCAGCAACTGCTCCATCCCGGTGCCGTCCAGAGGTAACGGGCGTGGCTGGCCCCGCCAGTGCAGGGTGAAGGCGACGTCGAGCGGCGCCAGCATCTGCTCCAGCAGGGGGTGCAACTCCGCCACCAGGGTGGGCAGGTCGCAAGGCGCGAAGCGGGGAGGGCGCTTCTGCAGCCTGGCTCTGAGCCGGTTGACGGTCTGGGTGATGCGCTGGACCTGGCGCCCTATCTGCTCCAGGGCCTGACGCAGGGAGGCATGGGCGGCAGACTGGGCCGGATCCTGTGCCAATCTGTCCAGTCGCAACAAGGCTCCCTGGCTGTAGTTGGCGATGGCGCTGAGGGGCTGATTGATCTCGTGGGCCACGTTGGCGCCCAGCTCGCCCAGTTCGGCGAGCCGTCTGGCCTGTGCCAGCTGGCGTCCCTTCTGCTCGAGCTGGTGGCGGGCTTTGAGCAGCCGGCGCTGGCTGCGGTTGAACAGGTATTGCAGCAGCAGGTGGTGGCCCCCCAGCAGCAGTACCAGCACCAAAGCACCCCAGCCCCACTGCTGATGCTGGCGAAGCCAGTGCCAGGCCGATTGCCACCAGGGGCCCTGCAGCGGGTGGCGATCCAGCGCCTTGAGCAGGCGGTCGATGGCAAGCTCGCTGGTGGGCACGGTCCAGCCCGCCGAATCGGCGGCGATGGCCGCCTCGCTATCTGCGGGCAGGTCGAACAGCGCACGGGTCACCGCCAGCGCCAGCGCGGGGGAGGCCCGCTCAGTCTTGGCGAAGGACCAGTTGGGGTAGAGCCGGGTCGAGCTCTGGCAACCAAAGCCGGTCGGCGCCCGATCGTCCAGCACCCGATATGCCCCCCTGGCGACCTTGCCTTCCCGCTCCATGCGCTCCAGCTGGCACACCGGCACGATGGCGGCAGCCACCTCACCTGTTGCCAGCCGCTCGATGAGCCGGTCCAGCGGAAAGCCGGTGAACTGCACGGTGGAGAAGAAGTGCTCCAGCCTGACCCCCTGTTCGCCCGCCTCGAAGCGATAGGCGAGGTAGCCGCCGAAAGCATTGTCCGAGACGGCGGCGACGGCTTGCCCCTCGAGGTCACGCCAGTGTTGATAGGGGGTCTGGGCGGGCACCACCAGGGCAGCGCCGATGGCGAGGTTGTCCCCCCCGGCCGGGCTCTTGAGGGTGGCGAGCCAGGCCAGTGGGTACTGGCGCGCCAGACTCACCGACTGGCCCGGGTTGGTGATGACGAAATCGAGGTGCTCGCGGGCGGCGGCCTCGGCCAGTTCATCGAGCCCCAGCGGATGCAGCACGAAGCGATGGCCGGGCACGCGCTGTGCCAGCCAGCGCAGCAGCGGTTGCCACTGGGCTCTGGCCAGGGCCGGGCCGCGGGTTGCCAGCACGCCGATGCGTATCGGCTCTGCCATGGTCTGCACCGGCGCGGCCTGGGATGGGGCGGATTCCTGTCGGACTGGCGCTGGCGAAGAGGGGGTCGGGGCGGCCTGCACCCGCAGCGGCAGGGCTGACAGGGCGAGCCAGAGCAGCAGGCTGAGCAGGGGCAAGGGAACTGGGGCGTGCAGGGGGCTCTCCTCTCGGTGCAAAGGGGCAGTCTATCACCGGGACGTGCGCTTGCACGCGAACGGGGCCGGGAGGAGCGGCAAACGCCGCCCCGGTCACAGTTCAGCAGGGCTGGGGCATTTTTTATTGCGCTGGATCAACCCGGCTCCCGGTATGTGGAAAACCACAATAGAGGCGACTTGCTGCGTTGAGGACAATCGGCCCAACCCCTTTCAAGCCAGCTCAGCAGAAGGAAAGATGCCATGGAGCCCAGCAAGCGCCGATTGTTATCCGGGATCGCCGCCCTCACCGCAGGGGCGGCCCTGATCCCCGTCACCCAGGTTCAGGCGCAGTCCGTTCCCGCTCCCCGCAACGGGCGGGCGGCCATCAGCCGGGGGGACGGGCGCAAGCGTTACGGCATGCTGATCGACCTGCGCCGCTGCGTCGGCTGTCAGGCCTGCACCGTGGCCTGCACCATCGAAAACCAGCCTCCACTCGGCCAGTTTCGCACCACGGTGAGCCAGTACGAGGTGAGCGACGTGGCCGCCCTCGAGGCTCCCGCCTCCCTCTTGATGCTGCCAAGGCTCTGTAACCACTGCGCCGAGCCCGCCTGCCTCGATGTCTGCCCCACCGGCGCCACCTTCCAGCGCGATGACGGCATCGTGGTGGTCAACAACGACTGGTGCGTCGGCTGCGGCTACTGCGTGCAGGCCTGCCCCTACGACGCCCGCTTCATCAACCACGAGACCAACACCGCCGACAAGTGCACCTTCTGCGCCCATCGGCTGGAGGCGGGGCTCTTGCCCGCCTGCGTCGAGAGTTGTGTCGGCGAGGCGCGCATCATAGGGGATTTGAACGATCCCAAGAGCCGGATAAGCCGCTTGCTGCGCGAACACGAGCCGGTGCTCAAGGTGCTCAAGCCGGAGGCCCATACCCAGCCGCGGGTCTTTTATCTCGGCATGGACGAGGCCTTCGTCAGCAAGGTCGACGGCAACCCGGCCCTGCGCACCCTGCTCACCGACGATGGCAAGGAGATAGCCCATGGTCATTAACGAACTGTTGGCCCCGGCTCAGCCCATCACCTGGCTGCCCTGGGCGGTGCAATATTTCTTCCTCATCGGCCTCGCCTACGGAGCCCTCTGGCTCGGCGCGTTTGAGCTGTGGCGCAAGGCGCCGGACCCGCGGCTGCAGACCCTGGCGGCGGTGCTGATGGTGGCGGCCGGCCTGGTGGCCCCCATTGCCCTGACCGCGGATCTGCACCAGCCGGCCCGGGCCTGGCATTTCTACGCCCAGGCGCGCTTTGGCTCCGTCATGTGGTATGGCGCCTATCTGCTGCCGCTGTTCAGCCTGCTCTCCATGCTGCTCGGCTGGCTGCTGCTAAGGCCTGCCCTGGCCCGGCGCGGCGCAGAAGGGGACAAGATAGCCCGCCTTGCCCGGCTGCTCTGCCTGGGAAACTGGTCGGGGCACGTCTGGCTGCGCCCCCTCTCTTTGCTGGCTGCCCTGAGCGGGCTCAGCATCGCCCTCTACACCGGGCTTGAGACCATGGCGGTGGCGGCGCGCCCGCTCTGGCATACCCCCTGGTTGCCCTGGCTGCTGACCCTGAGCGCCGTGCTGGGGGCCCAGAGTGTCCTGCTGCTGCTCAACCGCTTGCTGACGGGCTGGGGGGCCGAGACCGAGTCGACCCTGCTGCGCCAGAGTGGCTGGACGTTAGGCCTGCTGGCCCTCTCCCTGCTGGGCTGGGCCCTGTTTGGCGGCGCCTCGGCGGCAGAGGCCGCGGCCCTCTATCGGCTCGACCCGAGCTGGCGGCTGGCGGCTCACTGGCTGTTGCTGACCCTGGGGCTGGCCGGCCTGCTGATGCTGCGGCGGCGAAGGATCTCTGCCCGCCTGTCACTCTGGGGGCCAGCGCTGCTGGGGCTGCACCTGGTGTGGGGCCTGCGCTGGCTGGTGCTCATTCAGGGGCAGCTCGCGCCCAAGTACGGGGCCGGCGTCTACCTCTATGAAATCGCCTGGGGCCCGGCCGGTGTGCTCGGTATTCTCGGCACCTTCGGTCTGCTGCTGGCCCTGCTGGTGGCCCTCTCGGAGCTGGTGCGCCCCTCTGTTTCCCCCGCCATCAAGGCACCCACTTCTTTTGCACGCGAGGCACTCTGATGGATCACAGCAAACGCACGTTTCTCAAGGGCGCCGCCATCGCCGGTGGCACCGGATTGTTCGTTGCCGGTTACAGCGACACCCTCAAGCAGGTGGCGACTGGCCTCGCCACCGGCAGCTCGGGCAAGCCGACCCGGGATCCCATCCATGGCAACTCGCTGGCCGTGGAGTACCGGGTTGACGAGCGGGGGGAATTGCATCCCAACCCGGCCCAGCGGGTTGCCTACACCATGTGCCTCGGCTGCTGGACCCTGTGCGGAGTGCGGGCCCGCATCGACAACGAGCGCGACCAGATAGTGCGGATCCTGGGCAACCCCTATCACCCCCTCTCCGCCCGGCACCACATCGACTTCAAGACCCCGGTCAAGCAGGCGCTGCTCGCAACCAGTGGCTACCAGGAAGGGGGGCTGGACGGGCGCTCCACCGCCTGCGCCCGGGGCAACGCCATGCTGGAGCAGCTCGACAGCCCGCAGCGGGTCACCCGCTGTCTCAAGCGGGTGGGGCCCCGTGGCAGCGGCCGCTGGCAGAGCATCCCCTTCGAGCAGCTGGTGGCCGAGGTGGTGGAGGGGGGCGATCTGTTTGGCGAGGGCCAGGTTGAGGGGTTGCGGGCCATTCGCAACCTCGCCGAGCCGCTCGACCCGGCCAACCCGGAGTACGGCCCCAGGGCCAACCAGCTGCTGGTGAGCAACGCCTCGGACGAGGGGCGGGATCACTTCATCAAGCGCTTCACCTTCAACAGCTTCGGCACCCGCAACTTCGCCAATCACGGCGCTTACTGCGGTCTGTCGTTCCGGGTCGGGGCCGGCGCCCTGCTGGACGATCTGGAGAAGAACGCCCACCTCAAGCCGGACTGGGACGAGAGCGACTTCCTGCTGTTCATGGGCACCTCGCCCCAGCAATCGGGCAATCCCTTCAAGCGCCAGTCCCGTCAGCTGGCGGCTAACCGGGCGCGACCGGGCAAGCCGTTCTCCTACGTGGTGGTGGCCCCCAGCCTGCCCAACACGGTGAACATGCCGTCCTCCCCCGCCAACCGCTGGCTGCCCATCCGCCCTGCCACTGATTCCGCCCTGGCCATGGCCATGCTGCGCTGGATCATCGACAACCAACGCTACGCCGAGCCCTTCCTGACGGCACCCCATGCCGCTGCTGCCGAGCGGGCCGGCTATCGCGGTTTTTGCAACGCCAGCCACCTGGTTGTCTGCGACGAGTCCCACCCGCGCTTCGGCCAGATGTTGCGGGCCAGCGATCTTGGCTTGCCCTTTGAGGGGGAAGCCTATGGGGAAGGGGACGCCATGCTGGTAGAGGAGGCGGGCAGCGGCGAGCCGAGACCCGCCGGCCAGTGTGAGCGGGCCAGCCTCTGGGTGGATCGCCCCATTCAGGGCCCCAAGGGGGAGTTCATGGTGAAGAGCAGCTTCCAGCTGCTGGCCGAGGCGTGCCGCGAGCACTCTCTCGCGCAATACAGCGCCGAGTGCGCCGTGCCGGTGAGCGATATCGAGGCGCTGGCGCGGGAGTTCACCAGCCACGGCACCCGTGCGGCGGTGGTCTCCCACGGCGGCACCATGAGTGCCAACGGCTTCTACTCGGCCTGGGCCATCATGATGCTCAACGTCATGATCGGCAACCTCAATGCCCGGGGCGGCGCCGTGGCGAGCGGCGGCAAGTTCGATCCCTTCGGGGCGGGGCCGCGCTACGATCTGGCGAGCTTCCCCGGCATGGTCAAGCCCGCCGGGGTCTTCCTGTCGCGCTCCAAATTCCCCTACGAGAAAACTTCCGAATATCGGCGCAAGCGCGAGGCGGGTCAGAACCCCTATCCGGCGCAAGAGCCCTGGTTCCCCATCTCCGGCCCTCTGCTCGGCGAACACCTGACCGCGGCGGTGAACGGTTACCCCTACCGGCTCAAGGCCTGGATCAACCACATGGGCAATCCCCTCTACGGCCAGGCCGGGCTCAGCAAGGCCATAGGCGAAGAGCTCAAGGACCCTGCCGTGCTGCCCCTTGTGGTCAGCATCGACAGCTTCATCAACGAGTCGTCGGCGCTGTCGGACTACCTAGTGCCGGACACCCTCACCTACGAGTCCTGGGGCTGGGCCACCGCCTGGCACGGGGTGATGACCAAGGTCTCCACCGGCCGCTGGCCTATCGTGGAGCCAAGAGTCGCCAAGACTGCCGAGGGGGATCCGGTCTGCATGGAGTCCTTCTTTATCGCGGTGGCCAAACGGCTGGGGCTGCCGGGCTTTGGCGAGGGGGCGCTCAAAGGGGCGGATGGCAAGCTGCATGCCCTGCATAAGGCGGCGGACTTCTCCCTCTACGGGGCGGCCAACGTCGCCTATCTCGGCGAGCCGGTGCCCGCCATAGATCCTGAGGATCTCGCCTGGTCCGGGGTGGAGCGGATCCTGCCGGTGCTGAATGCCACCCTGAGTGCGGAGGAGGCGGGCCGCGCCGCCTATCTCTTCGCCCGTGGCGGGCGCTTCGAGCCGGCGGCCAAGGGGCGCGATGCAGCGGGTCAGCCAAGCAAGCGCTGGCCCAAGCCACTGATGGTGTGGAACCCCGAGGTGGGCAGCCGCCGCCACAGCCAGAGCGGCCGGTTCTTGAGCGGCACCCCGCGCTTCTTCCGCCCCCAGCTGGCGGACGGCACGCCGCTCAATGAGGCGTTCAAGCCGGCCCAGTGGCCGCTGCTGCTCACCAGCTACAAGTCCCACACCATGAGCTCCATGAGCATCGGCTCGGATCGCCTGCGCCAGGTGAACCCCAGCAACCGGGTGCGGCTTAATGTGCAGACGGCGGCGCAGCTGGGCATCGAGAGCGGGGACAGGGTGCGGGTCAGCACCCCGGATGGCAGCGTGATCGGGGTGGCCGAGTGCGTGGCCGGGGTGCAGGCCGATGCCATCGCCATCGAGCACGGCTTCGGCCACAAGGAGCTGGGGGCGCGGGAACACTGGATAGACGGCCAGAAAGTGGTCGCCAATCCGCTGCGCGGAGCCGGAGTCAACCTCAACGATCTGGCGGTGCTGGATCCGAGCCGCCACGGCCGCTACCCCCTGGTGGACTGGGCCATCGGCTCGTCGGCCCGCCAGGGGCTGCCGGCCCGGGTGGAGAAGCTGGTATGACAAACTAATGAAAACGGGGCCTGCGGGCCCCGTTGCTTGTCTGCTCTGCGTCACTGTCACAGTGTGACGTCGACCCACACCAGGCGGTGATCCGAGCTGACGCCCTTGGCGATGCCGAACTTGGCGTCATACACCAGGTGGTAGCCCGGCTCGAAGCTGGCTGGCCAGAACACGCCGGAGGCGACCGCGTTCAGGTTGGCGGAGGGCAGCACGTGGTCGAGCTGCAGGCCGCTGCTGCTGGTGATGCGCTCCGGGGTGGGGCGGTTATTGTTGCGCTTGCACTGATCCGGCTGGCTGGCGAGGCACTCGGGGCCGCCCTGGCTGACCGGGATCAGGGCGCCGTTGGTGACGGCCTGGTTGACCAGCACATGGTTGTGCAGATCCTGAATGGCGGTGAGATCCCCATCGCCAATCTGGGGATCGGCGTTGAGATCACCGGCGATGACGAACTTGGCACCCGCGGGCAGGCCACCGGCCTTGCCGGCGTCATCCACCATGTAGCTGGCGGTCTCCACGTAATCCTGCCAGAAGGCGACTTCGGCCCGGTTGTGCTTGACGTTGTGGCGCGCCGCGTTGCCGAAGATGGGCGGGGTCGGGTGGGAGATAAGGAAGTGGATCACCTCCTCCTTGTTGCCGCGCTTGATGCGCACCGGCACGTCCGCGTGGTTCTTGGACGAGAGCGGGAAGGCCTGCCAGGCGGCGTCGTCATACCAGGCATCGCCACACTGGCGGCCAGCCGGGATCGGCGCCTTGGCATTGTTGCAGTCGTCGATGACGGGGTTCGTTTCGCCCGGCATCTCCTTCCACTTGAATGTCTGGAAGGTGCGGATCTGCTTGGTATCGATGGGGTACTGGGACATCACGGCGAAGGCGTACTGGCCGTGGTAGTTGCCAAAGCCCCAGGCGTCGTCCGGCCCGTTGTTGACCTTGCCGTCCAGGTTGAGGTCATGGCCGCTCATCAGACCGGTGTTGGTGGCGAAGTTCTGCAGCACCGGGTAGCTGATGGCGGTCACCTCGTCGTGCTGGGCGTGGGCCAGGTAGTTGTCGTTGAAGGCGTTGAGGTCCGTGGTGTCGCTGCCCTTGCCGTCATTGTCGAATTCGTTGAGCAGGAACACGTCCGGCCGGGTGCGCTGGATGATTTCGGCGATGTTGCGGATCTGCTGCACGTCGAGGGCCTTGGTCTTCTCGGCGCCGCTCAAGGTGCCGTCGGCGAGGCGCGCCAGCAGGGCATCCTGCTCGGTGCGGGTCAGGGCGAGCTCTTCCCCCAGCATGCCGGGTGCAGTGCGATCGAAGGCGAGATTGAAGGTGGCAAAGCGAACCATGGCGAGCCTCGGCGTCAGTGTGGCCGGGACAGCCTGCCATTTTTGGCAGGAAAATGGCAGCACCCTGCCGGATTTTATGGGAAAGGTGACCGGGTTTCCCCATGACACGCAAGCGCTCCGCTCAGGCCCAGCGGGAGAGAGGGGAGGGAATGGCGTAGGCGTAGCCCTGCTGGTAGTCGCAGCCCAGCCGGTTCGCCACCTCGATATGGGCCTGGGTCTCCACCCCCTCGCACACCACGGCCATGCCGAGTCGTTGCAGGTATTTCACCAGACCCCTCAGCATGTTGAGGGCGTGGCTACTTCGCGCAGCCTGAAGCAGCAGGGAGCGATCCAGCTTCACGATCTCGTAGGGGAGCATCATCAGGCGCTGGAAATTGCACGCCAGGGAGCCGAAGTCGTCACAGGCGATGTGGGCGCCATGGGCCCGCAACACCTCGATCATCTCCCTGTGCTGGTGTTTGATCCTGACGTGCTCCAGCACCTCGAACCAGATGTCGATCCCCAGCTTGCGGGCCTGGAGCAGCACCAGCAACAGCAGATTGCGGTAGGTGGGGCTGGAGAGCGCCGGATTGAGGTTGATGGAGAGCGCATAGTGGCCTTTTTGGGCGAGCACGGGCAGATCGCGCATGATGGCCCTGAGCATGACGATATCGAGGTGCAGAGCGTCATCTTCGCCGAGGGCGGCAAAATCGATGCTCTGATAACCCTGGCTATCGGCATCCCAACGCCTGGCCAGCACCTCATACCCCTTGACCTGACGATCCTGGCCGATGATGGGCTGATAAAAGGGGACGACGATATCCGCCATGCTGACCATGGCACTCACGGGATACTCTTCTTTGAACGCAAACATGGCCTTCACCTGACGGGAACATGGTTACGCATCATACAGGGAGGGTCTAAACGGAGGCTGTAGGAAGAGTCTGATAATGGGCCCTGTTTGGGTGTGGGCAGGATGAGAGGGGGTCAGGGAAGAGCATGGCCCTGTGCAGGTTCGGCGCCAACCAGGGGAGCTGCGTGCATGGCCTGGGCAAGCCAGGACCAGTCGAGCATGGGGGAACCCGCCTTGAAGCGCTGATAGGCACATCCCTGGCGGATGGTCAGGAAGAGGGTGCTCGGCAAGCCGAGGCGGTTGAGGTAGCGCACCATCACGTCTCCCTGGTAATCCCGCAGCCGCAGTTGCAGCTCGGGCAGTGTCAGCCCGTGCTCGCGACCCGTTTCATCCCAGATTTCAAACATCTGTGTGCACTCCTTGCGACATGAGGCTCCACTGTTTCTAAAAAGTGCGGGGAGGGCAATTGTCAGATCTGACAGCGCCATATGGATTCTATCCAGAAAAGCGAAAACCCGGCGCGAGGCCGGGTTGTCTGAAGGATGGTGGAGGGAGAAGGATTCGAACCTTCGAAGGCAGAGCCGTCAGATTTACAGTCTGATCCCTTTGGCCGCTCGGGAACCCCTCCACAGGGGCATTGCATATTGTGTTCAGGAAGATGGTGGAGGGAGAAGGATTCGAACCTTCGAAGGCAGAGCCGTCAGATTTACAGTCTGATCCCTTTGGCCGCTCGGGAACCCCTCCACGGGGTATTTTCCTGATTTTTCACTTACTTGACGCACTTGAATGGTGGAGGGAGAAGGATTCGAACCTTCGAAGGCAGAGCCGTCAGATTTACAGTCTGATCCCTTTGGCCGCTCGGGAACCCCTCCCCAAGTGCGAGGC
>NZ_JBFODD010000003.1:0-18303 GCF_040908115.1 Aeromonas sp. R7-1
GAATACAAATGGTTGGTTGCGGGGGCCGGATTTGAACCGACGACCTTCGGGTTATGAGCCCGACGAGCTACCGAGCTGCTCCACCCCGCGTCCGAGGTCGCCCATAATAGGCGCCAACGCTGAGATTGCAAGTAAATATCCTAAAAAAAGTTTATTCGGGGATTAAACCGTCACATACTGCGCTCTTTTGCAACAAATCGCAGTTTTTTCAGGCAGCTAGCGATCTCTCGCCCCTCAGGCCCCTCCCCGCCTTGCCCCTCTTTGCCATAAAAAAAGCCCGCACGACAAGGTGCGGGCGGAAGGATGCGCCGGGATCAGGCCAGCTGGTGCAACACGCTGGTCGCCGCAATCTGGGCGATGATGAGGCCGCACAGGGTCACAGAGACCACCACGGGGGCCGTCTCCTGCTGACGGTAGATGGGGCTGAACCAGAGCAGCAGGGCTGCGACCAGCAGGCCGGCCTGGGTCACTACACCGGGGATCAGCGGGTCGAGCCCGGCGCTGCTCCCCTGCCAACCCACCAGCACCGCCAGCCAGATAAGACTCAGGATGGCGGAGACCAGCCCCGCCAGGGGCAGCAGCAGATTGAAGGCTTGCAGGCGGTGGCGGGCACGTAGCAGCATCAGGTGGGCAAAGGCCGACCCCAGCAGCGCCATCTGCAGCAGGCCGCCGAGCCAGCCCTGGATCTGCATCAGACCCAGCCCGTAGAGGGCGAGCGGCATGGCGGGCAACCACAGCAGGGTGGCGGGGATGGCGCGCTTGCCCTCCAGGCGAGACTGGACCAGGGAGAGCACGATACCGAGCACCAGGGCGGCCCCCCCACTCCAGATGAGCCAGCCCGCAACCTTGGCCTCCACCGCCAGCATCAGAGAGAGCCCGGTGATCACCCAGACCGAGAAGAGCTGGGTAGTGATCCGCGAGCGCTGGCCCGGGCAGAGATCCCCGCGCCACAGGACGAGCCCCACGGCGATCAGGGCCCCCAGGGCCATCAGACCGGTCAGGGGAAAGAGCCAAAAAGGAAGTTGGACGAACATAGGGTCTCCGGCAGCAGTCCGGGTGCGGGTGCACCCGTCACAGGGTAAGGAAGGACAAGAGGCAGGGAGTATATCCAAACTCCCCCCGTCTTCCCAACGTCGCCGATCAGCTTTGTCCCCGGGCAAGGGCGACCACCCGGGCAAACATCTGCTTGAGCACAGGGGGAATGTGCTCGCTGCCGAGGCGCTCCGCCTCCTCCACCACCGCCAGGGCCATGCCGGGCTTGCTGCGATGGTGGATCGCCTTGGCGATGATGCGCCCGGCGTTGAGGGTGGAGCGCCCCCCGACCCCCGCCTCACGCCGGAACACCCCCTCGAACCCGTTCTGGTAGAGGTAGTGCTCTATGTCTGCCGCCGGCAACTGGGTCAGCCGATCCCGCTCGCGCTCCCCTTTGAGCAGGGAGCGGGCGGAGCTTGCATACTTGGCGCCCGCCTCGTCACCGTCGGTGAGCAGGTGCCACTCTATGCCAAAGTCCCGGGCCACCTTGATGAGGGGGGCCTGGCCGCACTGGGCGAACTCGATGATGCGCACCCCCTCCGCCCGCAGGCTGTAGCCGCAGATCTGGGCCAGCTCCGAGAGCAGCCAGATCTCGGTCTCCCCTTCCACCAGCAGCCAGCAGCGGGCAAACATCGACATGGGCCTGTTGATGCGCACATGGAAGGCAATCTTGCGCAGATCGTCGCTGCTGTAGCGCTCCCCTCCCAACTGATGGCAGAGGATGTCCTGCTGGCGGCGCACCAGACGGCGCACCTGATTGAGGGGCAAGGAGGAGAGCAGGTCCCCCGAGTTGGTGGTGAGCAGCTTCTGGCCGGGCAACTGCTCCAGCAGACCCCAGGCCAGGGCCAGCATGGTAGGATGCAGGCGGCTCTCGGGGTCTTCCAGCATCAGTATGGGTCTGGCCCCCTCCTCCAGCTCCCGGTTGCCCCGGGCGTGGAGCAGCATGGCCGCCATGCCCGCCATGGCCAGTTGCAGCGCCCGATTGTCCGCATTGCGCAGCAGCACCTGCAGGTTGCCGGGATTGCGCAGGGTCATGGGGCGATTGACGATATCCCGCTGGCTGCGAGGCTTGTGCTTGATGGGCGCCAGGGCGCTGAAGTAGTGCTCCATCAACTGCTGCACCGCCTGCAGCGCCTCCTTGAGTTCAGGCTCGCCGATGCGCTGGGGCTCGTCGGTGAGCTTGCCGGCCAGCTCGTCCAGCCGCTGCTCGCACAGATCCCCCCAGGGCAGCCGCTCGATGCCCTCCCGGGCGGTACGGGCATCCCGCAGCCTGAACACCGGGTTCATGGTAATGAGCAGACGTACCAGCGCCTCATTGTTGTCGATGGCCAGGCTCTTGCCGATGCCGTCGAGAAAGTCGTGGGTGGTGAGCACGCTGCCATCGTCCTGCAACTCGGCACTGGCACGATAATGCACCCGGTGGAACTTGTCCTTGTGGGGGATCCAGGCCGCGCCGAGGCGGGCCAGACGGCGGGAGTGCTGGCACATCTGGGGACGATACTCGCTGAAGGTGAGCACCAGTTGCAGCGTGCGCGAGGGTTCGAGCTCGGGATCTTCGGGCCGGTGAAAATCATCCTGACCAAATTGATAGGGCTCGGCATCCCCCAGCAGGCACCAGAGGGCCCGCAGCAGGCTGGATTTGCCCCAGGCGTTTTCGCCGATGAGCACAGTGGTGTTGTCCAGCCCGAGGGAGAGGCGATTTATTCCGCGAAAACCTTTGACTTCAATGCGTTCCAGAAACATGCGGCCATATCCAGTCCATCCTGATGGCGCAATAGTGGCAAAGTTGCCGGAAAAATCCTATCGGGTTACGGCGTTTTCAGCGGGAACTGTGAGGAACGAGCGGTTCGGGCGGCGTCGGCTGGGTGGCGCGATAGAGGGGGGCATTCCAGTGGTTGAACCAGAGATGGCGAGTGCGGGTCTGACGTTTGCGATGATTCAATGGGCATTCCTTTCAATGGACAAGAGACAGAGGGTACACCTCTTTTGCCCAGAGTCTCAGGGTTATCTGTGACAGGAGAATGACAACTGGGCTCGCCACTGGCCCGGGCTCAGGCCGAACGCCTCCCGAAAGCGGTTGCCAAAATGGGCCTGGGAGGAGAAGCCGCACTGGGCGGCGATGCTGGCCAGAGGCTCGCTTCCCGCCAGCAACTGCTTGGCCCGCTTGAGCCGCAGCCCGAGCAGGTAGCGGTGAGGCGGACAGCCCAGGCTCTGTCCGAACATCCGGGCGAAGTGGTATTCGCTCAGACCCGCCTCCCGGGCGAGCTCTCCCAGGGTGATCGGCTCGGCCAGGTGAGCCTGCAGATACTCCTGCACCCGGCGCACCACGGCGGGGGCCAGACCGCCGCGCACCTCCGGCAGCGCCGGGGCCTCGCGAGTGTGATGGCGATAGGCGTGCAGCATCAGCATCCAGGCACCGTGGGAGAGCGCCATGCGATCGATGCCGTGCTGCCAGTCCAGCTTCATCAATTGCCCCTGCACCAGGGCCGCCGCCTGGGGATCGTCGATGAAGGTCTTGTCTTCCAGTTGCAGATGACGCCCCTCCTTGTCGCACGCCTGCTCGGCGATACGGGTGAAGTGGGCGGGGGTGAAGTAGAGGTGGAAGAAGCGAAACTCCTCGCGCACCAGCCACTCGGACCTGTGGTGATCCGGCATGATGCACACCTTGCCCGCACCGCCATGGCCACCGGGGCCGTCCAGCCGCTCGGTCTGCTCGCCCCCCTGCAGGTAGACGCTGATGGTGTGGTTGCCCGGCTTGTGGTAGCGGGTCTGATCGTAGCGGTTGCACCAGCTCGCCACCCCGAGTCCGGGCTCCAGCCAGCAGGAGTCCTCCAGCCTGGCACCGGTGCTCACCAGGGCATCAAAGACCCCTGCCTGTCTTGTCTGCTGCATGGCATGCTGCACGCTTGCGTCCCTCTCTGGCACTTGCCGCCCCTTTCCTGTCGCCATCTTATCGCGCCTCATGGTCAAAGGCTGCGCCTCCGTTGAAAAAACCGCAAGATGGTGCAAGCCGGCGCCCCGCCTCACGGTTCATGCTGATCACATCATCTTCTCTTGATGGGATCACACCATGAATCTGATGCTCTATGTTTCCACCGTCCTCATCTGGGGCAGCACCTGGATTGCCATCGCCTGGCAGCTCGGCCCCATCCCCATCGAGGTCTCGGTGCTCTATCGTTTCGCCCTGGCGGCCCTGGCCCTGTTCACCCTGCTCACGGTGAGCGGCAAGTTTCCGCGCCTGCCCTGGGCGGGCCAGCGTTATGCAGCCCTGCTCGGCGCGTTGCTCTTTTCCACCAACTTCCTCTGTTTCTACCACGCCACCCTCTATATCCCGAGCGGTCTGTCGGCGGTGATTTTCGCCAGCGCCAGCATCTTCAACGGCCTCAATCTCTGGCTGTTCGAAGGTAAACGACCGGGCCTGCGCTGGCTGCAAGGATCGTTGCTGGGGCTGCTTGGCACCCTGCTGCTCTTCTGGCCGGTGCTGGCGGATGCGCAACTGGGTGCAAACGGCTGGAAGGGCTTGCTCTTTGCCTGCGCCGGCACCCTCTGCTTCTCCCTGGGCAACCTAGTCTCCGCCCGCGGACAGCGCCAGGGCTATCACGTATTGCAGATGGTACCCTGGGGCATGGTCTACGGCGTGGCGCTGCTGCTGGGCTGGGTCACGGTACTCGGTCAGTCACTCACCCTGCCCACCGACCCGCGCTACCTCGCCGCCATGGTCTATCTGGCCATCTTCGGCTCCGTCATCGCCTTCACCGCCTACCTCACCCTGGTGGGGCGCATCGGTGCCAGCAAGGCGGCCTACGCCACCGTGCTCTTCCCCTTGGTGGCTCTCACCCTCTCCACCTTCTATGAAGGCTTTGTCTGGCAGACGGTCTCCATCGTCGGCGTGGTGGTGAGCCTCATCGGCAACCTGGTGATCTTCGCGCCCCCCGTCAAGGCGTGGCGCTGGCCGCTATCAAGGGCCGCAAACGGTACTTGCCCCTGATGCCACCAGCCCCTAAGGTAACCGCGTCCAACACACGAGGAGGGAGGACGCATGTTACTGGAAGGGCTGGAGACACTCTGCCTGCTGGCAAGCGAGGGCACCATGGCCAAGGTTGCAAGCCGCCTCTATATCAGTCAGTCGGCAGTCAGCAAGCGCATCGCCCAGCTGGAGCAGCGCCTTGGCAAGAAGCTCATCGAGCCGGATGGCCGTCATATCCGCCTCACTCCCCAGGCCCGTGAGCTGCTCGCCCGGGTAGCCCCAAGCCTCGCCGAAATGAAGGGGGTGCTGGCGGACAGCCAGATCCTCACGGATCAGACCCCTCTGTCCATCGCCTGCTCCGAAACCCTGCTGGCGGGCTACCTCGCCCGCTTCATGCACGCCTACCTTGAACGGGATCCCCACATTGCCCTCTCTACCCACCACACCCCGGTCATTCTGGCCCGGGTGCGCGGCGGGGATGCCCTGCTCGGGATCTGCGCCGGTCGCCTGCCGCCGGGCCATGGGCTGTGTGCCGAACGGCTGCTGGAGGAGCCCTTTTATCTGGTGGGGGACGCTCTGGATGAGGCGGCGCAGCCGGATCACCAGGGCGCCTTGCAAGAAACTGTGGCCAGCAAGCAACTGGCTGAAGGCGACGTGAGTCAGGGGATGCAGGGCAAGGTGCGCAAGATCCTGACCATGGATCTGGAGAACCCCTCCAACCGCTATCTGCGCGAGCCCCTGGCCGCCCTCGGGCTTATCCCCGCCATGGAGCTCGATTCCTACCTGGCGCTGATCGAGCTGGCCAAGGCAGGCATTGGCCCCGTGCTCCTGCCCGCCGGCCTGCTGGCGCTGGTGGGTGAGCAGGGGACACAGGCACGCCCCCTGCCGGGACTGGGCCGCCCGCTCCACCTGGTCTATCGGCCAAACAGCCTCAAGCGCGATCGCATTGCCCGCCTGGTGCAGGCGCTGCAAGCCCATTTCCGGCAACTATCGGCACTGGGCTGAAACGCAAGAGGGCCCGATCTGCGATCGGACCCTCGTCATGGGGGATATTGGCTCAGCCCAGCCAGGCAAAGAGCTCGGGGTACTGGCTCCACACCAGCTTGGCGGACATCACCAGGGAGACGGTCACCAGCAGCGGCTTGATGAGCTTCACCCCTTTCTTGAGCACCAGCTTGGAGCCCATGCGCGCCCCGATGAACTGCCCCAGCGCCATGCACAGCCCCACGCTCCACACCACCTTGCCCCCCAGGGTGAAGAAGAGCAGGGAAGCGATGTTGGAGGTGAAGTTGAGCAGCTTGGTGTGGGCGGTGGCCCGCGCCATGCCAAAGCCCGCCAGGGCCACGAAGCCGATGGCAAAAAACGACCCCGTGCCCGGCCCGAAGAAGCCGTCATAAAAGCCCACGCCCCCTCCCACCAGCAGGGCAAACGCCATGGGAGTGAGGCGGCGCTGGCTCTCCGCATCGCTCACCCTGGGGGAGAAGTAGAAGTAGCAGGCAAACGCCATCAGCAGGAAGGGGAGCAGTCGCTCCAGGATGGCGGCATCGATGGTCTGCACCGCCAGGGTGCCGATGGCCGCCCCGATGAAGGTGCAGATGACCGCCGGCCAGATGATGGCCCACTCAAGGAGCCCCTTGCGGGCATAGAACCAGGTGGCGGAGAAGGAGCCGAAACTGCTCTGCAACTTGTTGGTGCCAAGCACCAGGGCTGGCGGCATGCCGGTGGCCAGCAGGGCCGGCACCGTCAAGAGTCCCCCGCCCCCGGCGATGGCATCGATAAAGCCGGCGATGAGGGCCACCCCGAACAGGGCGACCAGGGTGAGCAGTTCCAGTTCCATCCATAGACCTCGTGTGATTGGCGGCGCCCGGCATGGCCTGGAGCCTGAAGGAGTCAACAGGTCGCTATCCTAGCGAGGGCGGGCTCATGAAGCCAACGAAACAATGGCAGCCAACTAATTCCTTATTTTCATCAATCAGCGTGCGAGAGGGTCTGTGCTTTGATAACCGCCACCCCCTGCAACAGGGGCGCTTCATCCTCGCCGGGCGCACGGCTCACTCGACCAGCCATGTAGCGGCTGCTGATGAGGATTAATCCAGAGCGCGGCTCTGGCCCTTGATGGCCTCCAGCCCCTCCAGCAGGGGCCCTTCATCAGCACCGGGTGCACGGCTCACCCGGCCAGCCATGTAGCGGCTGCTGATGAGGATTAATCCAGAGCGCGGTTCTGGCCCTTGATGGCCTCCAGCCCCTCCAGCAGGGGCGCTTCATCCTCGCCGGGCGCACGGCTCACTCGACCAGCCATGTAGCGGCTGCTAAAGAGATTGAACCAGAGCTGCAGCGCCTGTCCCGCCCGCAGCTCCCCGGCCACTTCCAGCACGCAGGCGGCCACCTCGGCGGTGCACAGGTGCTCGTCGCTGTGGGCAACCCGCATGCCGTAGGTAGAGAGCGCATCCGGCTTGATGGCGAGCACCGGGAAACCGTCCAGATAGGGACTCTTGTTGAACATCTTGCGCGCCTCGGGCCAGGTGCCGTCCAGCAGGATGAACAGCGGCTTCTTGCCGGGGGCCAGTACCACCTCGCCGGTCAGGCGGTCGGGCGCTTTCTCGCAGGCGGGAAAGACCACGTAGGGCTGCCAGGCGGGATCCGCCAGCAGGGCCAGCAGCTCGGGATGGGGTTCGGTACGCGACCAGAGAAAGGCCCAGGTGGAGTCCGGCAGCACGTCGGCGATGAGGCGCCCGGTGTTGGAGGGCTTCATGGGCTCGCTGTCATACATCATGAGGCAGAAACCGGCCTCGGCCTTGAGCGCCGGGCGCCAGTCGCAGGCACACCAGTCGTGGCGCAGCTGGCAGGCATCGCAGCGTGGTACGCTGCCGCCACGGGCAAGAAAGGGTCGGGTCGAGACGCTCTTGCGCCAGATGCGCAGGCGGTTGACGGCGTGATCGGGGATGGGCTTCATGGAACGCGGCTCTGACGGTGCCTGTGGCGGGACAAAAGGGGGCTGATTGTAACGGTGCGCCCTCCTGGCGGCAAGGCTTGCCGGGCGGCGCCCTGCCCCCTTCCCTCCCCGCGTTCTGCCCGCCTCTCCCCCATGAAAAAAGGGGCCCTGAGGCCCCTACTCACCATCCGTTGCAACCGGATCTGGCGACGTCAGACTGCCTTTCGCAGGATCTGCTCCAGATAGTGCGCGAAGCTGTGGCCGTGGTGCTCCAGCAGTTTCGGGAACATGGAGATGGAGGTCATGCCCGGGAAGGTGTTGATCTCGTTGAGCAAAATCTCCCCCTCTTCGGTCAGGAAGAAGTCGATGCGCGACAGATGAGTCAGCTTGAGCTGACGGAACGCCTTCAAGGCGTACTCGTGGATGGCATCGGCCTGGGCCTGAGTCAGCCCCTCGGCCTTGAGCGCGGTCTCGGTGTGACTGGCGCTGCTGTACTTCTCTTCATAGGTGTAGAACTTGTCCTGGGGTACGCAGATCTCCCCCGGATAGGTGGCCACCAGCTCGTCACCATACTGGTAGACCGCCACTTCCAGCTCGCGGGGCTTGACTGCTTTTTCGATCAATACCTGCTCGGAGTAACCGAAGGCATCGGCAATGCCCTTCACCAGATCTGCCTCGTTGCTGGCGGAGTAGCAACCCACGGAAGAGCCCTGGGAGGCCGCCTTGATGAAGACCTTACCCCACTTGGCCAGCGCCGCTTTCGCCTCGGTCAGGCTCGCCTCGCCCTGCTCGGTCAGGAACAGGTAGGGGGTATTGGGGATGCCGATGGCGGTGAGCCACAGCTTGGTGGTGATCTTGTTGAAGCACACCTTGCTCGCCTCGGCGTCACAACCCAGATAAGGCAGGCCGGCCAGCTCGAGGAAGGATTGCAGATCGCCGGTCTCACCGGGATAACCGTGGATGCAGGGCACCACGTAGTCCACCGGACGGGCCACGCTGTCGAACGAGAGCAGCTTGTCCAGCCCCAGCTTGCACTCGCGACCGTCGGCGCTGAGCCAGCGGTCGGCAAACATCTCGACCCGGGTCACTTCGATGCCGGGCAGGAGCCCGAGCTGTTTTTCGAGGAAATTGGCGCTGCGCAGCGAGACTTCGTGCTCGGAGCCGCCACCGCCGCACAGCAGCAAGACATGCATGTTCTTCATTAGATGTGATCCCTTGGGAGAAGCGGCTTCGTCATCACCATGTCAAACCCAACCGCATGAAAACCGGACGAAGCCAGAAACGAACATAAGTGCGGGCAGTGTAGCAAGGGAGGGGAAGCCTTGTCAGCCGATGGGGCGCACCTCCCCCTGCCCGGGCAGATAAAAGTCTCTTCCTGTGTCAGAAACAGGATGAAATGCGCTCAGCGGGGGGGATCGACCCGCCCGGCGCCATTGCCGTTGACCCGAAACCAGCCGGCAATGCTGTAGCGCTCCCGGCTTGCGGGCAGCACCTCGTGGGGAAACTCTTCAGACAGGAAGAGCACCAGCCGCCCGCCCCGGGGGGAGACATCCATCAGAAACTGCTCGCTGTCGTCATAGACCCGCAATATTCCCCCCGCCTCTGGCTGCCAGTCGTTGTTCAGGTAGAACACCGAGGTGAGCCGGCGGTTGGATCGCCCGGCGAAGGCGTCGCGATGGGTGGCGTAGAAGTCGCCGCTGCGATAGCGGGCAAAGTGGGCCTCGTAGTCGAACAGCCCCAGCATCAACATCTGGTTGGCGGCCAGCCGCAGTGCCTCCATCCTCGCCAGATAGTCGGCCACCGGGGCGCCGAGGGAGGCGTCGAGCCAGTGGATCTGATCCCGACGGATATCGCGGTTGTCCTGATGCAGGGTCTCGCGCCCGATCCCCGCCGGTCGCCACTCATCCGGCAGGCAGGCCTTGAGGGCATCCACCTCGGCGGCGGTTAAAAAATCATCCACTATCACCCAACCCCGGGTGTAGATGGCATCCATGACGGCTTGATAGTCCAAGATAGGCTCGCAGCGAGGGGAGAGAGTGCGCTTTGTAGCGACTTCGGACCATCGGCACAAACCGGATTGCTTCTCTTGAGAAGTCCCGCCATCAATAGGAGTCTGGGGGGCACAGACGCCCTCCCCCTTGCTCCCCGGCCCTCGGCCCGTTAACGTGCAAGGATTGTCCCCGGGCGCCTTGTCGCCCCTCTTGCATCAGGAGAAACCATGCCCCTGCCCCTCATCCCCCTGCAACGACTCGATGGCACGCCCTGGTCCACCGCCGATCTGCAGGGCCGTGTCGTGCTGGTGGTCAACGTGGCAAGCCGCTGCGGTTTTACCCCCCAATACACCGGGCTTGAGGCCCTCTATCGCCAGTTCGGCCCCCAAGGCTTCGAGATCCTGGGCTTTCCCTGCGATCAGTTCGGCCATCAGGAGCCGGGCGATGCCGAGGAGATCGCCCGCTTCTGCTCGCTCGACTACCCGGTCAGCTTCCCCCTGATGGCCAAATGCGAGGTCAACGGCGTCGGTGCCCACCCCCTCTATCGCTGGCTCAAGGAGCAAAAGCCCGGACTCCTTGGCAGCGAGGCCATCAAGTGGAACTTCACCAAGTTCCTGATTGACCGTGAAGGCCGGGTGGTGGACCGCTTCGCCCCCCAGACCAGGCCGGAGGATCTGGTGCAGGCCATCGAGGGACTGCTCTGACGGGTGTGCGCCGAGGCGAAGCGGGCCCCTCTTAGCACCCCCCTGGCCTTTCCCTGCCGGGATGGCCGTGGCAACCCTGCTCGCGACACGGCTGCTGCGCGTGCGCCTCGCATCTGCTATATTACGCGCCCACTGTCTCTTGTGCGGTCGCTTTGCCGGGCTCAGGCCCAGCCTCGATGGCGGCCCACCCTATTTTCCATGTCGTGACGGACCAAGGCTGCCGTCACCCGTTGAGCCCAAGGCTCGGAGTGTCCCTCGAACATGTCATTCAATGAACTGGGTCTGTCACCGCACATCCTGCGGGCCGTCAAGGAGCTGGGTTACGAACAACCCACCCCCATCCAGCAGCAAGCCATTCCCGCCATCCTGGCCGGGCAGGACGTGCTGGGCGGCGCCCAGACAGGCACGGGCAAGACGGCCGGTTTCACCCTGCCCATGCTTCATCGGCTGCTGGCCAACCACGGTCGTGGCGGTCGTCGCCAGGTGCGAGCCCTGGTGCTGACCCCGACCCGGGAGCTGGCCGCCCAGGTGGGCGAGAGCATCATCAAATATGCCCACCACCTGCCGTTTCGTACCCTGATCGCCTATGGCGGCGTCAGCATCAAGCCGAACCTGGACGCCATCAAGCTCGGGGTCGACATCCTGGTCGCCACCCCGGGCCGCCTGCTGGATCTGCTGACCCAGGGTGCCCTGACCCTGAGCGCCCTCGAGGTACTGGTGCTGGATGAAGCGGACAGAATGCTCGACATGGGGTTCATCACCGACATTCGCCGCATCATGAAGGCCCTGCCGGAGGAGCGTCAGACCCTGCTCTTCTCCGCCACCTTCTCCAATGACATCAAGGCGCTGGCGGACGATCTGCTCAAGGATCCCACCCTCATCGAGGTGGATCCCAGCAACACCGCCGCAGAGCAGGTAAGCCAGCGCATCATCCAGGTCGATCGGGAACGCCGCCGGGAGATGCTCTCCCACATGATTGGCCGTGGCAACTGGCAGCGGGTGCTGGTGTTCGTGCGCACCAAACAGATTGCCGACAGGCTCGCCCAGCAAATGCAGAAAGATGGCCTGGATACGGTCGCCATCCACGGTGACAAGAGCCAGGGGGCCCGCAACCGGGCGCTGGCGGATTTCCGTGAAGGCAAGGTGCGGGTGCTGGTTGCCACCGATATCGCCGCACGGGGTCTGGACATCGATCAGCTGCCCCACGTGATCAACTTCGAGCTGCCCCAGATGGCGGAGGATTACATCCACCGCATCGGCCGCACCGGCCGTGCCGGGCGCGGCGGCGAGGCCATCTCCCTGGTGAGCCAGGACGAGCTGGGTCAGCTCAAGGAGATCGAGGCGCTGATCGGCCAATCCCTGACCGTGGAGATCCTGGAAGGGTACGAGCCGAGCGGCAAGCCGAGCCGCCAGACCCTGCCGGGCAGCAAGCCGGTGCAAAACCCGCCCCGCGCCCGTGCCAACGCCAAGGGCAAACCCGCCGCCGGGAAAGGCAAGGGGGATGGCGCCAAGAAGCCGGCCCAGCCTGCGCAAAACAAGTCCCGCAAGCGGGAAGTGGTGGGCGAGGATATCGGTTTCGCCCCCATGCGCCGCCTGCCCAAGGCCCAGCGGGGCGACTATCAGGACAACTCCAACGAGGAGTGAGACGGTGCGAGCACTGCGTCCTGAACAACAAAAAACCGCCCGAGGGCGGTTTTTTCATGCGCCAGCCTCGGCAGACAGGACCAGATGCAGCAGGGGATAAGGTTTGCCCTGCCCGTCCAGTGCCGAGCGGCCCACCACCTCGAAACCCAGGTGGCGATAAAAACCGAGGGCCGGTTCATTTTGCTCGTTGACGTCCACCCGGGTCGCCCCCAGACGGTGGATGGCATCGGCTACCAGCAGACGGCCCACTCCGCCCCCCTGCCTGCCGGGGTCGACGAAGAGCATCTCGATATTGCCCTCGGCCACCCCGATAAAACCGACGATCTCGCCATTGTCTACTCTGGCACAGTTCAGCGTCACGGCATCGAAATAGTGCTCCAGGATCAAGGGCCTCAGGGCCGCTATGTCGGCTTCTTGCAGGAAGTGGTGGCTGGCGCGCACCGAGGCCTCCCAGATGGTGATAAGGGTTGGGTGATCGCACTTTTGTGCGGCGTCAATTTTCATCGCTACCTCAATATGTTGCGGATAACAGCCCACGCCTTTGATGATGCAGCAGTCCATGGGACTTATTGCGGCGCCTTGATAACAAACCCTTTCTCGATGCCAGCCTTGAAACCGAGTCCCTCATAGAGGCGATGAGCGGCCTCCCGCTCCTCCCCTGAGAGCAGCATCACCTTGTAGCAATCCAGCTCCCAGGCCAGCGCCAGGGTATGCTCCAGCAACTGATGGCTGAGCCCCTGGCGGCGAAACGCGGCACCCGTGATCACATGCTCTATGATGCCGAAGGGTCGGCCGCCGTTGGTGAGGGTCGGGATCACCCCGAGCTGGCAGCTGGAGGCCAGCTGGCCCTCCACCAGGGCCACCATGATACGGGTATGGGGCAGATCAAGCATCGCCGCCAATCCCTCGCGGGCCCCTTGCTCGTCGAGCACGGGGTCCTGAGGCCTGAGTTCCTGATAAAGGGCCAGCAGCCCGGCCAAGTCCTGCGCCTCACACTCTCTTATCACCACTGTCGTCATCATGCTGATCTCCCTTGGCATCGATATCAGGCGGGTCTTGGGGCAAACATGATGATGGCCATGCCGATCAGGGCCACCCCGGCCCCCACCAGATCCCACAGGCTGGGTTTGATGCCATCCACGGCCCAGAGCCAGAGAATGGCCACGAAGATGTAGACGCCGCCATAGGCGGCATAGACGCGGCCAGCGGCGGTCGGGTGCAATGAGAGCAGCCAGGCGAACAGGGCCAGGCTCAGGGCCGCGGGCAGCAGCAGCCAGGCGCTCTTGCCCTGGGTCAGCCAGAGATAAGGGAGATAACAGCCCAGGATCTCGGCAACCGCAGTCACCAGAAACAGGGCCAGGGTCTTGAGTTCAACCATGAATACTCGGGATCCTTGCAGGCAGAATGGACTTCTTGTGGCAAATCATACTGTTATATCCAGCCACTGCAATCGGCTTTCGAGGTGCACGGTTCAGGGCACGGGAGGCAGATGGCGGACCGCGAACAGGATCGAGGAACATCATGCGCTTGGCATGGCGTGCGGTAGGTATAGAGGGTATGCAAACAGGGGGTAGAAAGCCGACAGGGAACAGGCTGCGCTGTGCTTAAAAACAGTCAGGCCCGCCGAAGCGGGCCTGACGACAGGATTAGCGGGTCTTGACCGCCTGAAACAGCACGGAGACATCCGGCCCGAAGCGGCGGGCTCGGATGGCCTCCTGGATAACCTGCTCGTCGTAGCGACTGGCGGGGTAGACCACCACGCAGGCGGTATCACCGGGGGCGAGGAAGTGGGTCTCGCCAAAGGGGGTGTAGCGGGTGGCACCGATGCTGATGAGCGCATGGGCCGGGCGCCCCGCCTGGGCCAGCAGCCCCTGGATATGCTCGGCCGGGCCTTCGTCCTGCTGATGGTTGAACTTGTCGATGGCCCACGCCAGCAACTGACCGTGGAAGTAACTGTAATCCACCGCCGCGCTGTCGATCCCGTAGGGGTGCAGCTCACCGCCGCGCTCCAGGTAGCAGGCGATGCGGTAGTCATCGAGCTCGCATCCGGCGGCAAAGTGGGTCAGGGGCAGCAGGTTCGCGGCCAGCCCCTTGCTCTCTTCACCCCAGTTCTTCTTCTCGCTGATCTTGTTGGCATTGGGGCGACGGATGGAGCAGTCGTTGTAGGCGCCAAACGCCTTGGGATGGATGGCCACCACCTGCTCCCCCGCGTACTCCAGCTCGCACCACAGTGCCACCTCGGGTTCAATCTGCACCTTTTCGTCCCCGCTCACCGCCGCCTCCGGCAGGAAGATGGCCTCGCCGCTCAGGGGAAAGACCCCGAGCTGGCCGGGATGGTTCGGCACATAGAAGGGGAACAGCGCCTTGGGGGCGACCTTGTCGTCAACCTTGACGGCGACGAAATCCGCCGCCTCCCCTGCCTGCTCCAGGTGACCGGCGAAGTTGCCCGCCACGCCCAGTCCGATAAAGGGGGTCTGTGAGGTGATCTGCATCTGTGGCTCCACTGGCGCGGCCGGGGCCGCCGCCTCGTTGTCGTTGTTCAGGGCGGCAATACCGCCAAAGAGGGAGCTTATTAGAGCACAGCCCCCGTACGGCGCCCAGCCACCGGGCCACAAGCTGTGCACCAGGGCGGATTTTCCCTCACCATCTGGTCATAAAGTCGGCAGTCGATGCGAAGCTGTGATCCCGATGCTTGGGAGAGCCCGGCACTTTTGCTAGGCTGCCCTATTCATTTGCCGTTCGGGAGCCGTCGCAAGGCCATGACCACCCACTTTCAGGGGCGCTTCGAGGTGGAGTTCAAATACCGCCTGACGGACAGCGCCGCCTTTGTGCATACCCTCACGGCCCTCGGCCCCGAGGTGATGGTGGCGGACAATCATGAGCAGGACTGCTACTTCGACACGGCAGACGGCGCCCTGGCTCGGGCAGAGAAGAGCCTGATCATCCGCACCATGTCCCCCAGCGGCATCCGGCTCTGGATAGTCAAAGGGCCCGGACCCGATCGCTGCGAGGCGGTCAACATCACCGATGCGGACAAGGCGACCAGCATGGTGCGCACCCTGGGCTACCGGCCGGTGCTGACCATCGACAAGCGGCGCAGCATCTATTTTCTGGGGGCCTTCCACGTCACGGTGGATCACCTGGCAGGTGTCGGTGATTTTGCCGAACTCGCCATCATGACTGACGACGAGGCCGCCCTGCCCGCCTACCGCGCGCAGTTGCTGGCACTGGCTAGCCAGCTGGGACTGGCGCCCGAAATGCGGGAAACCCGCTCCTATCGCACCCTGTGCGAGCAGCGAGCCCCCCTTTGACAAGTGGCAACAAGAGGAATCTGCCCATGATCGACAAACTCGCCTGGTTGACCTTCAAGGAGGGACAGCTGCTGTGCGCCCGCTCCCACGGCAAGGACATCTACTACATTCCGGGGGGCAAGCGCGAGCCGGGCGAGAGCGACGAGGCGGCCCTCGTTCGTGAAATCGAGGAAGAGCTCGCGGTCACCCTGAAACCCGATACCCTGGCGTTCGCCTGCGAGTTCAGCGCCCAGGCGGACGGCAAGCCGCAAGGGGTGAATGTCAATCTGCGTTGCTACACGGGGGACGCCGACGGCACGCCCGTCGCCTCGGCGGAGATCGCAGAGCTGCGCTGGCTGGACAGCCGCCACCTGGCCGAAGTTTCCCCCGTCTCCCGCCTGCTGTTCCAGTGGCTGGCAGCGCAGGGACTGATCCATTAAGAGACGGCGCACCTGACCGGATGATAATGGCACCGGCAGGAGAGTCCGCGCCCGAGACGTTAATCCCCCACGTGGGCCAAGAGAGAAGATGAGGACATTCAATGGAGATCCTTGAGGTCGAGAGCACCAGAGGCATCAAACCGGCGCTGATCGCCCTGCTGCAAGATTGCGTGGCCAGCGGTGCCTCGGTGGGCTTTCTGCCTCCCCTGCAGGAAGAGCAGGGGCTGGCGTACTGGCAAGGCATCGAGGGGGAGCTGGCGGATGGAGTGCGCAAGCTCTGGGTGGCGTTTGATCAGCACCATCTGGTGGGCGCCCTGCAGCTCTCCCTGTGCACCAAGGCCAACGGGGGCCACAGGGCCGAAGTGGAAAAGCTGATGGTCCACAGCCAGGCCCGTGGCAAGGGGGTGGGCCGCGCCCTGATGAACGCCATGGAGCAAGGGGCCCGGGACGCCAGGCGTACCTTGCTGGTGCTGGATACCCGGGTCGGCGACGTGGCCTCCAGCCTCTATCGCCAGCTCGGCTATCAAGAGGCCGGCCAGATCCCGGACTTCGCCCGCAATGGGGACGGCACCCTCGCCGCCACCCAGTTCTTCTACAAGCAGCTCTGAGGCAGACGGCCTGGCAAGACCGGACAGCGTGCCGGTCTTGCCCCCGCCAAGGCTCGGCGCACATAGGTTTTTGGTTCAATCAGACTCATCGGCAAGGAGCCATCATGATATTGGAAGTCGCCCATCTGCAGATCATTCCCGACAAGGCCACTGACTTCGAGCAGGCCTTCGCCCGGGCCCAGCACATCATCAGCGCCATGCCCGGCTACCTGGGCCACCAGTTGCAGCGTGCCCTGGACGATCCCCATCACTACCTGCTGCTGGTGCAGTGGGAACGGTTGGAAGATCACATCCGGGGGTTCAGGGGCTCCCCTCAGTACCAGGAGTGGAAGGCCCTGCTGCACCACTTCTACGACCCCTTCCCCAGGGTCGAACATTTTCAGGATGCAACACCGATCAGTGCCGCAAGCTGAGCCTTGATCAGCTCGTCCCGTCACGGGCTGATCAATGGCGTCAGGCCAGGCGCTCGGCCCTGTGGGCAATCTGCGGCTCGGCAAAGGCGCTCTGGGCCGCGATGAGCTGCAGCTCGTAGGCATTCGCCTCCCAGGTCTGTCGCAGCACCGCATCCACCGCGGCGTTGGTGCGCTCGAAGGCGCTCACCCCATCATATCCCGCCTGCAGGTTGGCCAGCATCAGGGCGCTGATGAGATCCCCCACGCCCACCGGTTGGCGCGCGAAATCGTAAAGGGGACGGGCGATCAGATAGTCTCCCTCGGGGGTGGCAAGCAGCATCTCGAAGCGGCCGGGGACGCTGGCGGCGCGACCCAGGTGCTTGACCAGCACCATCTTCACCCCCTTCTCCAGCAACTGGTGTGCGGCGACCCGGGTCTGGGCCAGGGTTGTCAGATGGACATCGCACAGGGTCTCCAGCTCCAGCAGATTGGGGGCCATGATGTCCGCCACCGGCAGGGCCTGCTCGGTGAGAAAGCGGGTGACGCCCGGGGCGACGATGCACCCCTTCTCCGGATGCCCCATCACGGGATCGCAGAAATAGAGGGCCGCCGGATTGGCTCGCTTCACCGCCGCCACCACCGCCAGGATCTCGTCCCCCTGCTCCGCCGAGCCCAGATAGCCGCTCAGCACCGCATCGCAGCGCGCCAGCACCTCGATATTGCAAAGCCCCTGGCACAGGGCGGCAATGTGGCCCGCCGGCATCGCCATTCCCTGCCAACCCGCCTCGTACTGGGTGTGGTTGGAGAACTGCACCGTATTGATGGGCCACACCTCCATGCCGAGACGGCGCATGGGGAACACGGCGGCGCTGTTGCCGGCACAGCCAAACACCACGTGGGACTGGATAGAGAGAATGCGTTTCATCGACACCACCGCACAAGAAACCTGAGGAAAAGAGGCAATATATCGGATGAAGAGACGGCTCTTCCAGCAATTAACGCCCTGACTCCCTATTTATGCTTCTGCAGGCCTAACTTGCCGCATATTTGACCGCCGCTACCCTGTTTCTGCACAACCCTGGAGCCATCTGCCCGCGGCTGCGGGGTGATAAATGTACTTGTACGCCTCTTGTCTGATGGCATACAAGGTGGTTTTTCAATCAACCATAAACAGTCGGGATCAAGGATGAGGTCCGATGAAAAGGCGCCAGTCGGCAGTCGGCAGTCGGCAGTCGGCAGTCGGCAGTCGGCAGTCGGCAGTCGGCAGTCGGCAGTCGGCAGTCGGCAGTCGGCAGTCGGCAGT
>NZ_JBFODD010000030.1:0-121916 GCF_040908115.1 Aeromonas sp. R7-1
CCTGTCACTTCGTCCATGGCCCCTTCAGCGGTCTGCGCCAGAGAGATGCCATCGTTGGCGTTGCGGTTGCCCTGGTCCAGGCCGTTTACCTGGGAGGTCAGACGGTTGGAGATCTGCAGACCCGCCGCATCATCCTTGGCGCTGTTGATGCGCAGGCCGGAGGCCAGACGGGTGTAAGAGGTATCCAACGACTTGGTGGTGTTCATCAAGTTACGCTGGGCGTTCAGTGATGAAGTGTTGGTGTTGATAAACATGGCCATAAAAGGTCTCTCCTGATGAACAAGGAACTGCGGGCCCTGTGTGTTGTGTCATACACAATCAGGTTCCCACCGTTCAGATGGACAGATTGAACGGTCTGTCTCATCTGGCGGGTCAGCTGTTTGAACGGACATCGGACCCGCAGTTGCGCAAATGTTGGTTTTCCGAACACCCCTCGATTTGCTTCATCTTCTGTAACGGCCTGCCTCTCAGAACCTTTAAAACAATTTATGCATACCAGATCACTAAAGTGAGAAAGCGGAGCCTTGGTAGCCCATCGGCCACTTCATTTCCCCCTCCCTTGCTCCTCTCCCGCCTTTTTCATATCTGATGCCATAAATTGGCATGGGTTGTGCAGTGTTCTCTGTGTCGCCATTTTTTCGGCGCCCATAAAAAAGGCCGACAATGTCGGCCAAAGAAGAGCTTACGCTCAGGAGAACAACCTCGAGGGTGACAGAGTGAACGATCTGCGCAACACTCGAGGGGTATACCAATAAGAGAACTTCTCTTTCGATAGAACAAGGCGTAAATCCGAACACCCCATTGTTCCATCTTGTTTACCAGGGCGGCCTGAACAACCGCCCTTTTCTTTTTCTCGGCATCAGGACCTTAGTTCTGCAGCAGGGAGAGTGCAGACTGGGGACGCTGGTTGGCCTGGGCCAGGATGCTGGAAGCCGCCTGTTGCAGGATGTTCTGCTTGGTCATGTTGGCGGTCTCGGTCGCAAAGTCTGCATCGCGGATACGGGAGCGAGCGGCAGAGACGTTTTCCGAGATATTAGCCTGGTTGCGAATGGTGGAGTCCAGACGGTTTTGCACCGCACCCAGTTCGGCACGCTTGCTGTCGACCACGGTCAGCATGGAATCAACCGCAGCCAGCACGTTTTGGGCGTTGGTCTGGGTACTGATGCTGATACCGCCAGCTGCAGCTCCGTTAGTGAAAATGGCATCGACCGCAAGGGTACCACCACTTGCTGCCGTTACCGTGGTGTTCGCTGCCGCTGCGATTCCAGAGATACTGAAACCGTTGGCCTGACTCAGGCTGAAGCTGATGGTCTGGTTGGCATCAGCACCTACTTGGAAAGTACCGCTAAATGAACCATCAAGCAGCTTGGTCCCTGCGAAGGTGGTTGCAGAGGAGATACGGTTGATCTCGGCCCCCAGCTGATCCACTTCTTTTTGCAGGGCTTCACGATCCTTGGCGGAGTTGGAACCGTTGGCGGATTGTTGAGCCAGGGTACGCATGCGTTGCAGCATACCGGTCACTTCATCCATCGCCCCTTCAGCAGTCTGAGCAAGGGAGATGCCGTCGTTGGCGTTGCGGTTGCCCTGGTCCAGACCGTTGATCTGGGAGGTCAGACGGTTGGAGATCTGCAGACCTGCCGCATCGTCCTTGGCGCTGTTGATGCGCAGGCCAGAGGCCAGACGGGTGTAGGAGGTATCCAGGGATTTGGTGCTGTTCATCATGTTACGCTGAGCGTTGAGCGATGAAACGTTGGTATTGATATACAGACTCATGATTTTTCTCCTAAGCTATTAAAATTTAACTTTAATTCACTCAGGCTTTATTGTGTTTTGTGCCTGATATGTTTAGTTAACGGCGCCTTTTCACAAGACTTTAATTTCTTTTTTCTGCCTTTATGGCAGTAATCGCCGCCTAACCTATATATCGGCCTCTATTCCTCACCCTTGAGAAAAAAATCGGGATTTTTTGTCACCTGACAGCCCGCCCCCCGGGCCATAGTGGCCGCAGCCCGCATCAGACAAGGCGGGAGCGTGATCTTCACCCAGCCTTCAGAAACCGGCGCTGGCTCCCACTTTTGCACGCCAGCATTGCTCATCCCCACACCTTGCCCCTAAAATCGCCGCCCCATCATCTATTGGACGTGAGTTGTTCTCCATGCAGACACTGGTTGAGCAGATTGTTTACATCAGCGACATGTTTGGTACTGCGGTATTCGCGTTTTCGGGCGTATTGGTGGCGGGCCGCCTCAGGATGGACGGCTTTGGTGTCATGGTGCTGGCGGCGGTTACCGCCATCGGGGGGGGCACCATCCGCGACATGATCCTGGGGGCAACCCCGGTCTTCTGGGTGCGCGACCCCCTCTATATCTGGGTGGTCATTGCCACGGCGCTCATCGGCATGTGGATGGTCAAACGGCCCCGCCGCATGCCCTGGTATGTGCTGCCGGTGGCGGACGCCTTCGGGTTGGCGCTCTTTACCGTGATCGGGGCACAAAAAGCCCTCAACTTTGGTACATCTGGGCTTATCGCCGTATTGATGGGCACCATGACAGGGGTCGCTGGGGGCATGATAAGGGACGTGCTGGCCCGGGAAGTGCCCATGGTGCTGCAAAAGGAGATCTACGCCACCGCCTGCATTCTGGGCGGTATCCTCTATACCCTGTCGCTGGAGGTCGGGGTAGAGAGGGTCAGCGCCATGCTCATCAGCATGCTCGGGGTGTTTGGTCTGAGGGTGGCGGCCATCTACTGGCACCTCTCCCTGCCCACCTTCTCGCTGCAGCGCAACTGAGAAGCCTCAGAGTGGGCGAGATCCCATCCCGGCAGGGACAAGATTGAACCAAGCCGGCTTTTCTGTTGTCATACAGGGGTCGTTTCAAGCCGGAAAACCTCATGCAAAAACTTGGGCTCATTACCACACTTGTTCTGATGATGGTGGCAGCGGCTCATGCGGGGGCACAGGCCCTGTTCGGGCGTCTGGCATCCACCCCGGTGCAGCAGTTCAACCAGCAGATCCGTCAGGCGAGCAGCAGTCAGCAAGGCTGGGTCAACGACTATCGCGAAGTGGCTCGCCGCTTCGTGGGCCATAAAGATGTACCCACCCGTATCCATGCTCAACAGCTGGACAACGATCTGGTGCTCTCGGTGGCCCTTGATGGCCAGCGTAGCGACATGCTCTACATCCTGACCCTGTTTCGCAGCAACAACCTGTGGCAGATGCGTCAGGCCGAGATGGGCTGGCGCTGTCAGGGTCAGGAAACCTTCACCCCGGTCCCCTGCCCCTGAGCGTCTACCTTCATCCGAGTGAAATAAAAAATCCGGCGCCTTGGCCGGATTTTTTATACGCGTCTTGCCGTCACATCACGGACGGTAGACCTTGACGTTGGCAAAGCCCTTCTCTTTCAGGTAAAGCGCCTGCAGTTTGCTCATCACGCCACGATCGCAATAGAGCAGGTAGGTCTTCTCTTTCGGCAGGTCACCAAAGGCGGTAGCCAGCTTGAAGAAGGGGATATGAATGATCTCGCGCCCTTCCACCACCAGCGGCTTGTCGTCATGCTCCTCCATGGAGCGAATGTCCAGGATCACCTCGTCGTCACCGCTCTCGGCGGTGGTCTCCACCTCCTGCACCTCGGCGGCGGTCTCTTCACCGATGCGACGAATGTCGAGGTAACGGGCCTCGGCCACCACCTTGTCCAGAATGGCAAAGTCGAAGTTCTCCTCTTCCGCCTCGATGCGGGAGAGCTCGGCCTTCACGGTCGGCTTCTTGGAAATCACGCCGCAATACTCCGGCATGGTCTCCGCGAACTCCAGGGTGCCGATGCGGCGGGCTTCGCTGATGATGTCCGGCTTGTCCCAGGTGATGAGCGGGCGCAGGATCACCTTGTCGGTCACCCGGTCGATGACGTTCAAGTTGGTGAGGGTCTGGCTGGAAACCTGGCCAACGCACTCGCCGGTCACCAGGGCCGGGATCTGGAACTCGTCGGCCACCTTGGCAGCGGCACGCATCATCATCCGCTTGAGCACCACCCCCATCTGGCCGTTGTCGATCTTCTCGAGGATCTCGGCCACCACGGGCTCGAAGTCCACCGCGGTGAAGCGCACCCGGTGGGAGGAGCCGAAACGGTTCCACAGGTGATAGGCCACCTGCTTGACGCCAATCTCGTGAGCCGCCCCACCCAGATTGAAGAAGCAGTAGTGCACCCGGCAGCCGCGCTTGATGAACTGGAAGGAGGCGACACCCGAGTCAAACCCGCCGGAGAGCAAGCTCAGCACATCTTCCTGGGTGGCGATGGGCATGCCGCTCAGCCCCTGGTGGATGGCGCTGACGATGAAAAGCTCCTCGCCATCGATCTCGAGGTTGATCTTCACATCCGGGTTCTTGAGGCGCACGCCGTTGCTCACGCAGTGCTGGTTCAGACCGCCGCCCACGTAGCGTTCAATCTCCAGCGAGGAGAATTCGTGCTTGCCGTGGCGCTTGGCACGCACGCAGAAGGTCTTGCCCTCGAGCTGATCACCCCAGACGGCTTTCACCTGCTCGAAGATGTCGTGCAGGTCGGTAAACTTGCTGGCCTGCACCTCGAGGAAGGCCTGAATGCCGGGGATGCAGGCAAGGGCTTCGATGGCCTGCTCGCGGAACTGGTCATTGCGGGAGCTCACGATCAGCTTGTCCCAATCCATCCGCACCCGGGCATCGTCGTCGAAGCGGCGCAGGACATTGCGGATATTGCCCTGCAGGATCTTGATAAAGCGCTGGCGAACCGACTTGCTCTTGATGGTGATTTCAGGGAACAGCTTGATAATGAACTTCATGGTAATGACTCGGTGGCCTTGATTTAAGGGCGCGAATTATATCAGAACTTTGTGACCAGCGCCTACTGCATGAGCGGCCGCTCACATTCCCCCACGCAAAGTTTGCCGCATCCGGGCAATCATGCGTATATTCCCACCCCTGCATCCTGGCAACACAGCATCCATGAAAACCCATATCTACTACCCCGGCATGGAGGTACGCGACGAGCTCTGGCTCAAGTTTGCCCTGCTCTATCTGGAGCGGCTCGCCTTCGTCTTCACCGTCAGTGAGAAGAGCGGTCTCACCGCCCTGCTGGAGACCCTGCGCCAGCAAACCGACCTGCTGGCCGAGCCGCCACGACCCGCCTTCTTCGCCCATATCACGCCCCAGGTGGAGAGCCAGATTGCCGGCCTGGTCGCCCCCGATTTTGTCCGCCACAAGGTGTTTGGCAACAGGGAGCTCATCGCCCGCTGGCGTTCAGCCCCCAACCACGACTGCTTCTGCCCGGTTCAGGCGGGACTGGAGCGGCTGCACGGGTTTTGTCTGACCCACGGCTTTGCGACGCAGGATGAAGGGGGGATCAGAATGGCGCGCCGCTTTGCCAACCTGCTCTCCATGCGCCTCGCCCGTGAGTGGGCACTCGCCAATGACGGGGCGCTGATTACCGATCACGACTATCTGGATCGGCTGCTCCATCTGCTCGAATCCCGCTACCACAACCGGGGCGGCCAGGACTGCTTCCACCTCGAGATCCCGCTGCAAGTGCCCACTCACCTGGCCGACATCCCGTTTGCAGAGCTCATTGCCCTGCGGGGGCGAAGCGGCTTTCGTCAGCAGCTCGCCGAGTTCCATCAGGCCCTCGATGCCCTGCTCGCCATGCTGGGCAGCGGCTACGCCGAACCCGCCGTGTTGACCCGCTTCGAGCAGGCCCAGCAGGGGTTCACACCCTTGCTGGGACCCGAGACCGTCACCCTGCCGCTCACCACGCTCGTCAGTACTGGCTTACCGGCCATGGCGATGATCCACCACCTCAAGGGGAGTCACCCACAGAGCGACCTGGTGTTTCATCCCATCAAGAAGAGCCACTTCCACCAGCGCAAGAGCCGGCATTTCTTCACCCGGCTGGGGCAGGTCAAGCCCTGACTCCCCGCCTCTGCCGGGGAATCGACAATCAACTGACGGCATCGGGACCATCACCGATGCCGTCAATATTCTGGCGCTCACCACGCCCTCAGGAGGGGTTTTCCAGCCGAAACTCGATGCGATCGCTGTTTCCCGCCTCATCCACCACCACCAGCTGATAGCGGCCCGCCTTGCTCACTACTTGATCCCCGTCCCAGCGCAGCCGCTGGCCGTTGAGAAACCAGGCCGGCTTGCCGACACCGCCGAGCACCTTGGGCTGCAACCGATAGCGCTGACTGCGGATAAGGTTGCCCTCCCCCAGTGCCAGGATGCGGATGGGGGCCTGCTGCTCGGCGCTCTGTCCCTCCCCCGCGCAGCCCCTGGCAAGCAGCGCCTGACGCCGCTCGCCCGGTGAGCGCCATGGCTCCAGCGACAGCGGCCAGAGCGCTCTAAAAGCGGATTGTGCCGCATCGTGGCAGCGGGTCAGCGTCGGCTTGCCGTCGACAGTGAGCGCAACCTGGCGCAGCGGCGAGGGCCAATCCATGGGATCCGGCAAGGTGGGAGGGTCGCGCCCTTCCAGCAGCCAGGCGCTCTGATGCTGCAAACAGGCCTCTGGCAGGGTCGCGCTCGTCTTGCGCCCCAGCGGCCAGCAAACTTCGGCCTCGCTCACCGTGTTGGGTTGTGCCGGCAGGGGGCTGTTGTCCGAGAGCCGCGAATAGACAGAGAGCAGCAGCGGCACTGCCGCGCTCTGTCCATAAAAGCCGGGCATGGGGGTGCCATCGGGGCGCCCCAGCCAGACGCCGATGGTCCAACGACCGGAGACCCCCATGGCCCAGCTGTCGCGATAGCCATAGCTGGTGCCGGTCTTCCAGGCCAGTCGATTGACCCGGCCAGTCGCCTCACTGGCAAAGGGCTGATCCGCGCGCCCCTGGGCGCTCAATATCTGCCAGATGATCCAGGCGGCCCCCGGGCTCAGCAAGGGGCGTGACACCGCCTGCTGCCCCGCCAGCCAGACCGGCATCGCCACCTGCCCCTGCCGGGTCAGTGCGCTGTAGAGCGCCACCAGCTGCTCGAGCCGAATGCCCGCCGCCCCCAGCGCAATGGCCGGATTGGGCTTGCCTACGAGCGCCAGCCTCACCCCGGCGTTGTCGAGACGGCTGACCAGTTTGTCGGGCCCGAGCGCCTCCAGCACCTGCACCGCCGGCACGTTGAGGGATTGCTGCAGCGCCTGAGCGAGCGTCACCGGCCCCTGAAAGGCACCGGAGAAATTGGCGGGGCGATAATCAGACCCCAGTCTCGGCGCATCGGAGAGCAGGGAGGCCGAGTGCATCAACCCCTCGTCCATCGCCAGACCGTAGATAAAGGGCTTCAGCGTAGAGCCGGGGGAGCGGATCGCCTGCACCATGTCGAGGTAACCGTGGCGGCGCAAATTGCCATACTCGGCGCTGCCCACATAGGCGCGCACCGCCATGGTTCTGTTGTCTACCAGGAGCAACGCCGCTGAGGTCTGCTCGGGGAAGCGGCGGATATAGCTCGCCACCCGCCCCTCCAGCCAGCGCTGCAGATCGCCGTCGATGGTGGTATGCACCAGGGCCCCGGCCTGATGGTCGGCGGCGAGGCGGGCAAAGAGCGGCGCCTCCATCGGCGTGAAGTGACCGCGGGCCAGCACAGGCTCGATGCGTCCCTCCAGCCACACCTGTTCGGGCCAGACCCCCTGCGCCACCAGCCGCTGCATCACCTTGTCGCGAGCCGCGCGAGCCCGTTCGGGATGCCGGTCCGGCCGGTTGCGGCTGGGGGCCTGAGGCAGCACCGCCAAGAGCGCCGCCTCGGCATGGGTCAGCTTGGCCGCGCTCTTGCCGAGATAGGCAAAACTTGCGGCCTGCACCCCCTCCAGATTGCCGCCAAAGGGTGCCCGGTTGAGGTAGACGGTAAGCAAGGTGCGCTTGTCGTAGTGCCACTCCAGTTGCAGCGCGCGCGCCATCTGGCGCAGCTTGCCGGGCACGCTTCTGTGGTAGGGCTCGATAAGGCGTGCCACCTGCATGGTGAGGGTCGAGCCCCCCGACACGGCGCGCCCATAGCGCAGCCACTGCCAGACCCCGCGCACCATGGCCACCGGATTGACCCCGGGATGGTGCCAAAAGTAGCGATCCTCGTAGCCCAGCAGCGCCTCGATATAGCGGGGGGAGACCTGCTCCAGGGTCACGGGGTAACGCCACACGCCGCTGGTATCGGCAAAGGCACGCAGCGGTCGCCCCTTCATGTCGAGCACCACCCGTGCGTAGGCAGGGTCGAGCGGCGGCGGCGGGAAAATACGATCCAGCGCCAGCAATGACAGGAGCAGTGCTACAACACCCAGCACCGAAAAGCGCAGCCAACGTGGCAGGCGACCAAGCCAACGCAAGCCAGCGTGGCCAGTGCGACCCAGGCTCAGCCAGCCACGCTGCCAGAAAGTGAGCGGGCGAACCCGCTCAAGGGAGGGTTTGTTACTCAGAGATGATCACCTCATGGATATCCTCACCCACGGCACGCAGCTCGGGTCGGTACATATCCTCCACCTGGGTCGGCGGCACCTGATAGCGACCCGGCGTCACCGCCCGCATCAGGTAGACCAGTTGCTGGTTACTCCCAGCGCTCAGATCCAGCGCCGCCGTGTAGCGGTCATCGCGAAACTCCTGATGCTTGAGGTAGTCGTTCCACTCGCTCTGCCACGCCGGTTTCCCCTCGATGGAGAGCTCTTCGAGCTTGATGCTGTTGCCAAGGGCCGGATTCTCCAGCTCAAAGCCGGCGGGCACCATCTCCACCAGCAGGGCATCGGGCACCGCCGATTCACTGCTGACATTGAGCCGCACCACCACCAGATCGCCCACCTTCACCTTGGTGGGATCAAACGGCTGACCGTCGCTGTTGAACCAGCTGCGGGTCACGCTTATCCCCTGACTCAACCGGGTAGGAGCCTGTTCGGGGTAGCCGATCACAGTGCGCTGCACATAGAGGGAGCCCTTGCCCTCGTTGGTGACGGCGCTCGCCGCCAGCGCCTCAGGGGTGCCCTGCTGCAGCGGAGCCGAACCGCTCAGGGATCCACTGCCAAGAGAGGAAGCCACCCTGGCCTGCCAGTCGACGGCCGGATCGACGCGGGCGAGTCGCAGCAGGGCGAGCCGCTCCTGAGTGCTGAGCCACTGACGATGGGCCAGGGTATCGGCCACCTTGGCACTGAGGGCCGGCCAGCGCTCCGCAGCCAGCTTGTGTTGGCGCAACAGGGAGAGCTCAAGGGCCTGATCGCGCAGCGGCGAGCCGTAATCCCCCAGATAATCGTCCCCGCGCTCGGTCGCCAATGCCCGGCTGAGGGCCTTGGCGGCATTCTGCTCATCCCCCATGGCCGAGAGCGCCAGCGAGAGGTGCAAGAGTGGCAAACCGGAGCGGGCGTGATCGGCCTGCTGCTCCCAGATAAGGCGCAGGGTAGCGAGCGGCGCCTTGCCCACCCGGGCCAGCACATAGGCGCTGTAGGCCTGATAGGCCAGCCGGCTGTGCTCGGGGGCACTGCTCCAGCGCTCGCCATACTGGCTGTCGGTGAGATAGCTCTGCAGCCGGTTCAGCGCCTGATTGAGCATCACCTCCGGCACGGCATCGCCCGCCTCCTTGCGCGCCAGCAGGTAATCGGCGGCATAGGCGGTGAGCCACTGCTCCTCGTCGGAGCGGCCATCCCACAGACCAAAGCCGCCGCTCGGCAGTTGCAACCGCTGCAGCCGTTGCAGCAGGGCGCGTTGCACATCCGCCTCGCTCGCCGCTTTCTTGCCCTCTGCGGGTTTGCTCCATGCGATGCGCTCATCCGCCGTGGTCAGCAAGTAAGGCCAGGCACGGGACAGGGTCTGCTCCAGACAGGCATAGGGGTAGTCGGCCAGCGCCTGCCACTGGGCTGCTGGATCCCAGGGCGGGGTGCCGGAGAGGCTGAGCAGCCCCTGCAGGTTGGCGCGATCCAGCCCGGCCAGCTCAGCTGGCGCAAAGCTCATCTGCTGACCAGGAGCCAACATCTGGTAGCGCTGGCGAGTCTCGGCCGGCCAGGGGGAGCGCAGCGGCAAAGTCCAGTCGCGGCTGATGGCAAAATCCTTGCCGCTGGCCGCCAACTGCAGGCTTGCCACACCGCTCGCCCCGGTCACGGTGAGCGGCAGGGTCAGCCACTGCTCTTCGCCATTTTTAAGGGAAAGGGTGCCGGGCAGCTCGCCGTTTGCTTTCAGCCCGCCGTTGAGGGTCCAGACAAGGGAGAGGGTCTGATCCTCACCGCTCATGTTGCGCAGCTGCACCAGGGCCCGGGTCTCATCCCCTCTGGCGCCAAAGCGCGGCCAGCCGATCTCTGCCACCAAGGGCGCCACCACCTTGACGGCGCGCTCGGCCTCACCGACCTGCTGTTCGTTCCAGGCCAGCGCCATCAGCGCCAGCTCGCCGTTGAAGTTGGGCAGCTCGAGCGGGATCACCGCCTTGCCACTCTCATCAAAACTCACCTCGCCGCTCCAGAGCGCGGCAATCTCGACCCGGCTCTCCAGCGCGCCGCCCTTTTTCAGCGGCGCCCGGTCACCCCCGTAGTTGAGGCGAGCCAGCTTGCCATCCTGCGGCGGGATCACCTGGCCGTAGTTGTCGAACAAATCCTGGGCGTAGCGCTTGCGACCAAAGAAGATCTCGAACGGGTCGAGGGGTTGATAATCGCTGATATTGAGCACACCCCGATCCACCGCCGCCAGCACCACGCGGCCCTGACTGTTGGGGGTGGAGGTGGCGGTCACTTCCAGCCGGGTGAGCGGCACCGCTTTGTCCGGCGCGCTCAGGGTAAGCGGCAGACGGCGCGCTTCCCGATCCAGGGTGAACGGCACCAGCCCGACCGAGCGCAGGCTCTGCACACTCTTTTGGCTCACCGGCTTTGAGTCACTGTCTGGCGCGGCGATCTGGGCCGAGATATGCAGGTCATGGCGCTGCCACTCGGGGCTGACCGGGATCTCGAATTCGCCTCGGGCATCCTTGGCATCGTTGCCGGCCCCCTTGAGCTCGATGCGCTGCCACCAGCGCAGGCCGTCACCATCTTCCACAAGCAGCAACCCCTTGCCGGGGCGCGGGGCCACCAGGGTCACTTTGGCCTTGTCACCCGCCTGATAGGCGCGCTTGTCGAGGGTGATGGCAATCTTGTCGGGCCGTGCCTGCTCGCCACCGCCGCCCCAAGCGTAACTGCCTATCTCCACCCGCAGGCTGGATTGATGGCCCTGACTGTTCTCCACTTCCAATCGATACCAGCCCGCCGCCAGTTGCAGCGTGAGCGGGGTCGGCCCCTTGCCATCCAGCTGCAGGGTCTGCTCCTGTTCCAGATAGGGCTGGCTGTTGAACTCGTACTTCCACCCCTCCCCATCGGCGTAGTGCCAGTAGTAGTCGCGGTACTCGTTGATGAGGCGCACCTTCACCGACCCCGCCACCGGCTGGCCTTGCTCATCGAGGTTGAGGATCTGGAAGGGGAGCGGCTTGCCCCCTTCCACCCGCTCCGCCACGAAATCGGCCTTGAGCGCTGGCCACTGGCTGCCCGCGGGCCAGCCATACTGGGTGCGGCTGCGATTGACGGCGCGGCCACCGGGTTCGGAGAGCGACACTCGATAGGCCACCTCCAGCGGCCCGAGGGCGCGCACCCCATCGAGCTCATCAGCTAACGAAAACGTCCCCTGCCCCTGCGCATCAAGGGTGAGACTGAGGGGCTCAAGATCCCTGGCCTGCTCGGCGAGCAGCACGTCACCCAGAGTGAACTCCTGCCACTGGGTGAAGGGCATGGTGGCGCGGCTTAACTTCACCTCCGCCTTGGCTTTGGTGGCACTGGCTGGTGCGCCGTAGAGATAGTCCCCTTGCAGCGGCAGAGTGAGGGCGGCGTCCAGACTCGTCACTTCCCCATCCGGCCCCTTGCCAAGCTGCAGTTTCAGGCGCTCCGGCAAAAACTCCTCCACCAGGAAAGGCCACTCGAAACGGCTGCCGGCGGCAGTCTTGAGGTTGATGGTCCAGCGCCCGAGCGGCGCATCATCCGGCAGATGCAGGCCGTAGTGGGCCGCGCCCAAATTGTCCGGCAGCAGGCGCTTTTGTTCGAGCAGTTGGCCGTCCGGCTGTTTCACCTCCAGCTCCACCGCCATGCCCGGCAGCAGCTGGCCATCCTGCCCCTTGAGCAGGATCTCGCTGTCGAGCCGCTCGCCGGGGCGATAGAGATCGCGCCCGCTGAACAGATAGAGCTGTTGGGCCTGCCAGGGCTGGGTGCCGAGATCGAAGGTGGAGAGATCGAGGGCCGCCCCATCGAGGCGCAGCACCGCCAGATGGTTGCCCTGCTCGGCCAGCAGCAGGCGAGCCCCCTGCACCTGATCGAAGCGGCGATGACCTTGGGGGTCGGTGGTTTGCACCTGCAGCCGGTTGCCCTTCTGGTCGAGCAGGGAGAGCTGCACATCCTTGAGGGGGTCGGCGCTGGCCAGGGAGCTGACGAACACCTCCAGCTCATCGCGGTAACGGCGGGCACTGAGCCCCATGTCGCTCACCGCAAAGTAGGTGGTCTCCTTGCGCCAGTCGTAGTTGCCAAGGGGCGACATCACCGCAAAGTAGACGCCAGCCTCCGCCAGCTGCGGCTCCTTCACATTGATGAGGCGGGTCTCGCGCCGGTTGGCATCGAGCTCCAGCGCATAGCGGCCGCTGAACACCCGCTTGGCCCGCTTGGTGATCTGCTCAAGCTCCCAGTTGCCCATGCCGGCACCGGGGCGATACTCGGCCAGGAAACGGGGCAGATACTCCGCATCGACCCGGAAGAAGTCGATATTGACCTCATCCACATTGACCGCGCTGATGGGCAGGCGCAGCTCGTCGCGCAGCGGCAATACCATGCCGCTCGCGGTAAACGACGCCCCCGCCTCCAGCGGCCGGGTCTTGAGGGTCCAGCGCTGGGGGGATGGGCCCAGCCCAGCCTTGAGGCTCACCTCGTAGCGTTTGTCGGGTTGCACGTTCGGGAAATAGAGGGTGCGACCATCGTCGGCGAGGATCCACTCCCCCTGCACCTGCTTGCCCCCTTCACTCACAGAAAGCCAGCTCTGCCAGTTTGCCTTGGGCGCCAATGGGCCGGAGAAGACCAGCGCCAGCGCCGGGGCATCGCGATATTGGCGAGCATTGGCTTGCACGACTGAACTCGGCTCCCCCGCCTCCTGCCGGGCAGTGGAGCCGGTGGTCGGAACCTGGCTGACAGGCTTGTCGGGGCCGCAACCGGCCAGCAGCAGCGCCGCCAGCCAGGCCACACGGGGAAGACGAGTCACGGGGCAGGAGAGAGAGAGGTGCATGGTGTTCATCCCGGGTTGGATCGCCGCAGCGCAGGAGCCAATAGAATAAAGCGTCACTCCCGGGAACACCAACTGCCATATCGGGCGGCATCGGCCAACAGAGATGGGCGCATCGCCTCGAACGGGAGCGCGACGCTCCGTGAACCGCGAGGTTTATTCGAGACCCTGCATGCGATGTCCTGTTCCATGAAAGAGGATTGTCGTGATTTTCTGAACCCAGGCTAAACCGGGCACCACTGTTCACTTGTGCGTGATCGGGCCATTCATTATGCTCGGCCCTGCTCAATGCAGGCCTTCCAATCAACGACATATCAAGCAGATAAATATGTTTTAAGCCTTGAACACCTGTGCCATACATAACGTGCAGGTGCGCTCGATGTATGCCTCAACCATTGAAAACAAACTTATTAATTGTCCATCGACCAGAATGCCGACCTTGAGTTCACACAGGGTCAGCGGGGTCATGCATCCATCCCTCTCTGGAGTCATATCAGCATGGAAAATAACGATCTGTCCCTCGTCGAAAAAAGATTGGTTGCCAGATTCCTGGACATGTTCATCAAATTTGGCCTTATTCTGGCGCTAGGCTCGTTCTGCTTCACCGTGTTCTCCCCCTTCATGAACATGATGCTGTGGGCCCTGATCCTGGCGGTCACCCTTTACCCCCTCCATCAGCGCTTTGCCGCCCGACTCGGGGGAAAACAGGGCCAGTCGTCCACCCTGCTGGTCCTGCTGGGCATCCTGCTCATCGTGGCCCCCACCGTGGCCATGCTCGGCTCCCTGGGAGACAGCGTCAGCGCCCTGATAGACAAGGTAAACAACAACACTCTAGTGATTCCGGCGCCTTCCGCCGACATCGCCAGCATCCCGCTGATCGGTGCCAAGCTGCACGCCTTATGGACCAAGGCATCCGTGGATCTGCCGAGCCTCCTCATCAGCTACAAGCCGCAGCTCGGCGACATGGCCAAGCAGACTGTCACCATGCTCGCCAGCATGGGGGGCGGCCTGCTGGGCTTCGTCGCCTCTTTCATCGTGGCCGGCATCATCATGGCCTGGGGTGCACCGGGTGCCATCAGCGCCGAGCGCATCGCCATGCGCATCACCGATGAGCGCAAGGGCCTCGCCCTCACCAAGCTGTGCACCAGCACCATCCGGGCCGTGGCCATGGGGGTCATCGGGGTCGCCTTCATCCAGGCCCTGCTGGCCGGCGTCATCATGTCCCTCGCCGGGATCCCGGCGGTCGGCATCTTCTTCGTCCTGGCGCTGATCCTGGGCATCGCCCAGGTCCCCGTCATCCTGGTCACGGGACCGGCCATCGCCTTCATGTGGATGTCGGGGGATCACGGCACCCTGCTCAACGTCATCTACTCAGTGCTGCTGGTCGTGGCCGGCATGGCCGACAACGTGCTCAAGCCGCTGCTGCTGGGGCGTGGCGTCGATGCGCCCATGCCGGTAGTGCTGCTGGGGGCCCTCGGCGGCATGGCCACCAACGGCATCCTCGGCATGTTCATCGGTGCCACCCTGCTCTCCATCGGCTATCGCATCTTCATGGCCTGGGTCAACGACGGTCTGGCCAACGCGGAAAAATAACCCCATGGCCGACGCACTTTCTCTCCTTCGCCCCCTGTTTGCAGGGGGCACCTGCCTGCTGCTCGGTGCCTGTACTCTGCTCGGGCCCGATTATCAGGCCCCCGGTGTCGAGGAGATGGCCAACTGGCACAGCGCCAGCGAGGGTCAGCAGGCGGTGACGGTGACCGACTACCGACGATGGTGGGACAACTTGCACGATCCCGTGCTGAGCGCCCTGGTGGAGGAGGCCTTCCTCAAGAATCCGGACGTGCGGATCGCCGGCCTGCGGATCCTCGAGGCCCAGGCCCAGCTTGGCATCGCCGAGAGCCTGCTCGGCCCCCAGGCGACGGTGGGAACGGCAGAATTCCTCCAGGCAGGTCAGACCCGGGGCGGCCACAGCAGCGCGGGCAGCAGCTACGGCGCCGGCTTCAACCTCGGCTGGGAACTCGACTTCTGGGGCAAGTTCCAGCGCGGAGTCGAGGCGGCGGATGCCAGCTATTTCGCGACCCTGGCCCAGTATGACGACATCCAGGTGTTGATGGCCGCCCAGGTGGCCCAGCTCTATGTGAGCATCCGTACCCTGGAGGCCAGGCTCCAGATCGCCCGGGAGAATGCCCGCATCCAGCGGCGCAGCCTGGAGATCACCGAGCGACTGTTCAAGAGCGGCAACAGCGCCGAGCTGGACGTGCAGCAAGCCAGGACGCAGTACCTGGGCACCCTGTCAGGCATTCCCCAGCTCGAGACCAGCCTGCGCCAAAGCCAGAACGCCCTCTCGACCCTGCTCGCCAGAGCCCCGGGTCCCCTGCCCGAGATGGCCTCAGACACCGGCAAGATCCCCCTGGGAGAGCTGGCCCTGGTCACCGAGATGCCCGCGGATCTGCTGCGCCGCCGTCCTGACGTGCGGGTGGCGGAGCGTCAGCTGGCCGCCCAGTCGGCCCTCATCGGGGTGGCCGAGAGCGAGCTCTACCCCTCCATCACCCTGCTCGGCACCCTGGGGGTCAACGCCACCAATGGCGAGAGCGGCACCTTCTCCTGGGCCGTCGGTCCTTCGCTGAGCTGGAACCTGCTGGATCAGGGACGGCTCGGCAACCAGATCCTGGTGCAGGACGCCCGCTTCCAGCAGCTGCACGAACGCTATCGCGACAGCGTGTTCAAGGCGGCCCGCGAGGTGGATGACGCGGCCGTGGCCTATGCCAACGGCCAGGAGGAGATCGCCCTGCTGACCCAGACCGGCGAAGCCGCCCGCCGCTCCCTCGAAATCGCCAACACCCAGTACCGCGAGGGGATGGCGGACTTCCAGCGGGTGCTCGACTCCCAGCGTGCCCTGTTCAACCAGCAGGAGCGCCTGGTCAACAGCCGTGGTGCGCGGATGCGCGACCTCATCACCCTCTACAAGGCACTGGGTGGCGGTTGGGAACAGGGGCGCGAACGTCCCCTGGTGACCCCCAAGGTGGAGGCTCAACTGCGCACGCGCGCCGACTGGGCCCCCCTGCTCGACGCAGCCCACTCCCCCATGACACAGAAGGCAAACTCCCATGACTGACACAGCCTCTCCCGGTCAGGCCAGCCGCCGCGCCACCCTCGGGCTGCTGGCCGCGATCCTCCTCCTGCTCACCTGGTATCTGCTGGCGGACAGGTTGACCCCCTACAGCTCCCAGGCCCGGGTGCAGGCCTTCGTGGTCCCCGTCGCCGCCGAGGTGTCCGGCCAGATCAAGCGGGTCTATGTCCACGACAATCAGGACGTGGAGGCCGGCACCCCCCTGTTCGAGATCGATCCCGAGCCCTATGACATCGCCCTGGCCAAGGCCAGATCCGACTACCAGACGGTGCTGAGCGGCGTCAAGGCGAACACCGAAGGGGTCAAGGCGGCCGAAGCCTCCCTGATGGCCATGCGCGCCGCCTATGACAACGCCGCCAAGGATGCGGAGCGCCAGGAGCGGCTCTATCGGGAAGATCCGGGGGCCATCTCGGTGCGTCGCCTGGAGGTGGCCCAGGCCAGCCGCGAGACCGCCAAGAGCCAGGTGGCGGCAGCCGAAGCCGACGTTCGCCGCGCCATCGAGGCCGCCGGGGCGAGCGGCGATGACAACTCCCAGCTGCTCAGTGCCCGCTCGGCGGTGCACAAGGCCGAGCTGGATCGCCAGAACACCCGCGTGGTGGCGCCGGGTCGGGGGCTCATCACCGACCTCAGCACGGATGCAGGCCAGTTTATCGGGGCCGGCGCACCGGCCATGACCCTGATCGCCATCCACGACGTCTGGGTGTCGGCGGATCTGACGGAGAACAACCTCGGCAACATTCGACCAGGGGACAGGGTCGCCATCCTGCTCGACAGCCTGCCCGGACAGCTGTTCAAGGGGGAGGTTCGCAGCGTCGGCTACGGGGTGAGCGATGGCAAGAGCCAGCCCGCCGGCGCCCTGCCCACGGTGGACAACAACCGCGACTGGCTGCGCCAGGCCCAGCGTTTCCCGGTCAAGGTCGCCTTCCAGAGCGACGACTTTCCGCCGGTCGAGGCGCTGCGGGTCGGCGGCCAGGCCGATGTGCTGGTCTACACCGGCGAGAGCGGGGTGATGCACTTCCTGGGAGCGCTCTATATCCGGCTGATGAGCCTCTTCTCCTTCCTCTATTGAGGCGCCAGATGCATAACGCCGACAGGGCTGTACTGCGCATTGGCACTGGCATCGGGCTCGCGACGGGGATCTGTTACGGCCTGGCGCTGCCCATGCCCCACCTCGGGGTCATCATGGCCTGGGTGGTGCTGTGCCGACCCGGCGAGCCGCTCAGCCTTGGCAAAGGGTTGCTGGGTGGCGCTCTGCTGCTGGCCGTGATGGTCGGCGGCGTGCCGCTGGTGCCCCTGCTGACCCACTATGCCCTGGCGGCCGTGCTGCTCGTCGCCCTGCTGCTCTACCTGCTGATGCAGCAGGCGATGGCCGGCAAGGGCGCCGCCGCCATGCTGCTCATCATGGCCATCACGGTGATCCCGGTGGCCGGTCTCATCGAGCAGTCCCTTGCCATTGCCCTTGCCCAGATGATGGGACTGGGGATCCTGATAGGCACCCTGGTCAACCGCCTGGCCCACGCACTCTTCCCTCCCCTGCAGGTGGCGGGAGCGGCGGCAAGACCGGTGCCATTGCCCCCCGAACATCCCGAGCGGCTGGCGCTGCGCGCCGTCGCCATGGTGCTGCCGGTGTGGCTGCTGGCCCTCGGCAATCCGGCGTTCTACATTCCGGCGGTGATGAAGACGGTTACCCTGGCCCAGCAGAGTACCTCCCTCAACGCCAGACAGGCGGGCCAGGAGCTGGTGCTCTCGACCCTGATGGGCGCCCTGCTGGCGTTCGCACTCTGGCTCGGGCTCAGCCTCTGGCCCTCGCTCCTGATGCTGGTACTGATGCTGGCCCTGATGACCCTCTGGCTGGCGCGGCGCCTGGTGCGGCTGGTGGTGGGGCGTTTCCCGCCATCCTTCTGGAGCAACACCTGGATCACGGCGCTCATCCTGTTTGGCCCGGCCATCGAGGACAGCGCCACCGGCAAGGATGTGTGGTTGGCGGCCGCCATGCGTTGCGGCCTCTATCTGGTGGTGGCCGGCTATGGCTGGCTCTGTATCTTGCTGCTCGAACAGTGGTGGCCTGTCGGCCGCCCACTGGCAGAAGCCAAGCTAGGAGATTGATATGTTAACGATTTTTTTGGTCGGCATCCCGGTGATCCTGGTCAACATGCTGCTGCAATCCCTGGTATCCGTCTGGTGCATCCGTTTCTACGTCAAGCGATTCAATGAACGCGAGGGGGCCCTGGCCGGCATGCTGGCCCTGTTTGGCATCATCACCCTGGTGATGCTGGGCAACCTGGCCCAGATCGGCGTCTGGGGCGGGCTCTTCCTGTGGCTCGGGGAGTTCGATACCCTGCAGGAGGCCGTCTATCACTCCGGGGTCAACTTCGCCACTCTGGGCTATGGCGACATCGTCATGAGCCCGCAGTGGAAGCTGCTCGGCCCCCTGGAGGCAGTCAACGGTGCCCTGATGATAGGCCTCTCCGGCGCCTCCATGCTCGCGGTCTTGCAGCACCACATTCGCAAGCAGTTCGATGACGTGACCCCCTGACAGCGAGGGGCCACCTGCGGCAAACCCCTGCGGCAACAAAACGGGCCACTCTTTGGAGTGGCCCGTTTGCATACAGAGTGATCAATCGGGCCATGTCAGCCTGGAGGATCTACTCGGCGATCACCGTCTGCCAGGTCTTGAAACCGCCGGAGAGGTTCTTGACCCGAAAACCGTGCTGGCTCAGCAGACGGCAGGCCACGTGTCCCCGCAGTCCCACCTGGCAGCTGATGAGCAGCTCTTTATCCTTGGGCAACTCATGGAGACGGCTGCGCAGCTCGTCCAGAGGAATGTGCAGCGCCCCCGGAATGCGCCCCAGCTTGTCGAGTTCGGGGCCGTTTCGCACATCCACCACCTGCTGATGGGGGTGGCGAGCCTGCACCTCGGCTGCGTGGCAGAGCAGGGTGTCCCCCTTCAGATGGTTGCTCGCCACGAACCCGGCCATGTTGATCACATCCTTGGCCGAGCCAAAGGGCGGCGCATAGGTGAGCTCCAGATCCTGCAGATCAAATACGGTGAGACCGGCGCGCTGGGCCACCGCCAGCACGTCGATGCGCTTGTCGATGCCATCCTTGCCGATGGCCTGGGCGCCGTAAATCTTGCCATCGGGGGCAAACAGCAGCTTGAGGCTGACCGGGTGGGCGCCGGGATAATAGCCGGCGTGGCTGCCCGGGTGGACATAGACCTTCTCGAACGGCAGCCCCAGCTGCACCAGCCGCTTCTCGTTCAGCCCCGTGCTCGCCACCGCCAGATCGAACAGCTTGCAGATGGCGGTCCCTTGCGTCTTCTTGTAGGTTTCGCTTCGCCCCAGCATGTTGTCGGCGGCAATGCGCCCCTGGCGGTTGGCCGGGCCCGCCAGCGGGATCAGCACGGACTCGCCGGTGACGAAGTCGGTCTCCTCCACCGCGTCCCCCACCGCGAAGATGCAGGGATCCGAGGTGCGCATGCCCGCATCCACCTTGATGCCGCCCCGCGGTCCCAGCACCAGCCCCGCCTTGGCGGCGAGCAGAGTCTCGGGCTTGACGCCGATGGCGAGGATCAGCAGGCCGGTGTCGAGATGAGAGCCGTCGCTCAGGGTCAGGCGCAGTCCACCCCGCTGGGCGGTCGCCACGGCGGCGGTCTTCTCGGCAGGCACCTCCAGGCTTTCGATGGCAGCGAGGCCGGTACGCAGGCGAAGATCGACCCCCTCTTCGCGGATGCGGGCGTGGAGCAGGTTGGCCATCTCCTTGTCCACCGGCGCCATCACCTGATCGGAGAGCTCAAGCAGGGTGACATCCAGCTTGCGCTGGTGCAGCGCCTCCATCATCTCCAGCCCGATGAAACCGCCCCCCACCACGGTGACGTGGCGGGGCTTGTCGTGCGCCAGCGCCGCCAGGATGCGATCCATGTCGGGAATGCTCCGCAGGGTGTGTACCCCCGGGCTGTCGATGCCGGGGAAGGGAGGCCGGATGGGGGCGGCGCCCGGGCTCAGCAGCAGCACGTCGTAGGCTTCGCGCCGCTCTTCGCCGGTGAGCAGGTTGCGCACCAGCAGGCTCTTGCCGGCCCTGTCTATCTCGATGACGTCGTGAAACACCCGCACATCCACGTTGAAACGGCGCTTGAAGCTTTGCGGTGTCTGCAGCAGCAGGGCATCCCGATCCGGGATATCCCCCCCGATGTGATAGGGCAGACCGCAGTTGGCGAAGCTCACGAACTCGCCCCGCTCGAACATCACGATCTCCGCCTCTTCGCTCAAACGGCGGGCACGGGCGGCGGCGGACGCTCCCCCGGCCACACCACCCACAATCAGGATCCGTTTCATCTGCAAGACTCCACTCAACAGGAAATGACCAATAAATTAGACTTATCTAATTTAGAACTCAATGAAATTTTGTTTGCCACGGATTTGCAGTATTCTTGCCCTCCGACAATTGCTCAACAGGATAGTGTCAGTTCATGTCGTCTACCGCGCTCAGCCATCTTCCGACCGCCAGCCAGGCGCCCCTGTTTTTCCGCCTGGATACCCGTAGTCAACGGCTGGTCGCCCTGACCGATGTGATGCAGACGCCGCTCCACTGGCTCGACGAGCCCCGCAGTGCCTGGCCGGCCCAATTGCCGGACGCCCTGCGCCAACCCATCGAGCAGCGGCTGGCCAGCGGCAAGGGGGGCAAGCTGGTGCTGCGCTTTGACGCCCTCCTCTGGCACATTTCCCTCTCTCACGAGCAGGACGCCTTCTGGCTCATCTGCCTGCAGACCCAGTCCCAGGAGAGCGCCGCCAGCCTGTCCCTGCAACTGCCGCGCCTGAGCCAGATGGCCAGCCAGCAGCAGTATGACGCCATGCTGGAGAGCCTCAAGGAGTGCCTGGGGGCCGATCGCCTGATCCTCTGGCACTACCAGGCCCATGGCGCCCTGGGCGGCGAGCAGCTGACCCCGGTGTTCACCCTGGGGGTGGACGCGCTCGGTGCCATTCGCGGAGACAGCCGCTACATCCGAGCCCTGCGCGCCCGGGGCGCCCTGAGCTTCTCGGAGGCGGCCCACCAGCCCATGTTGAGCCAGCACTACTACCTGGCCGATGCCAATGTCTGCTCCCGCCTGGACGGCGCCTTGCTGGAACAGGAGAAGCTCATCGGCGTGCTCAGCCTGGAGTATGCCGAGAGCACCCTCATCAGCGATGACACCCTGCAACTGGTGCGTCATTGCGCCCGCTTGCTCGGCCACTGGCAGCCGGACCCCGTGGCGACCGACGCCCCGGACCTCGCGCCTCCCCCGGGGCTGGCCAACCTGACCGGCAACGATTACTGCCGCGCCCTGCTGCGCTGGGCAATGGGCCTGAGCGGTGCCCACATGGGCTGGATCGGCGAGTTTCAGCCTCGCGGCCAGGATCTCTGGCTCATTCCCCGCTGCGTGGTGGAGGGGGAGACCTTCGCCGTCGTCAAACCCATGCCCATGGACATCGGCCCGGGCCGGGAGATCTTCCAGCACGGGCAGAGCCTCTACGTGGAAGATCTGGCCCTGCGCTATCCCCAGTCCAGCCAGCTGCTGGCCCTCGACGCCAAGGCCTATGTCGGCATCCCCTTCCCGGGGCCAAACGGTCTCCCCCTGGGGCAGCTCACCCTGCTGCTCGCCACCCCTCTGGCCGATCCCGCGTCCCTGCTGGACGTCCTCTACGAACAGCGCGAACGGGCCGCCAGCGAGTTGCAGCGCCTGGCCAATGACGATGCCCTGCGCCTGGCCGAAGTGGCCTTCAACACCCACGACGGCCTGCTGGTGATGGATCACGGGGGCATCATCCTCAAGGTCAATGCCTCCTTCAGCCGCATCACCGGCTTTGCCAGCGAGGAGATGCTGGGCCTGCACATCGACGCCCTGAGGCCCACCTACTATGGCGACACCCTCAAGGAGGAGGTGATCGCGGCGGTCAACCGGCAGGGATACTGGCTCGGGGAGGAACAATGTCTGCACAGGGAGGGACACCTCTTCCCGGTGCGGCTCATGGTGAGCGGGGTCAAGGACGAGGAGGAGGAGATCAGCCACTTCGTCTGCAGCTTCCACGACATCACCCAGGAGAAGGAGACCGCCCGCCACATCGAGCGCCTCGCCTACTACGACGACCTGTGCGATCTCTACAACAGGCGCAGCCTGACCGACATCATGCAGCGCACCCTGCAGACCCCGAGCGGCCAGTGGGGGGCCCTGCTGCTGCTGGATCTGGACAACTTCAAATCCATCAACGACTCCCTCGGTCACGCCTGCGGCGATCTGCTGCTCCAGGCCGTGGTGGTGCGACTCAAGTCCCTGCCCCAGGAGAACCTGGTGCTCGCCCGCACCTCGGGTGACGAATTTGCCCTGCTCTTCACGGCGCTGGGCCAGGGCTATATCACCGCCAAGATCCTGGCGGAGCACTTTGCCCGGGAGCTGATGGGGATCTTCCGTGCCCCCTTCGACATCGGCGATCACAAGCTGCACTGCAGCGCCTCCGTGGGGATCAGCCTGTTCAGCGATGACGACAAGGATCACCTTGTCCTGATGCAGCAGGCCGATACCGCCGTCCACATGGCCAAGCGCGCGGGCCAGGGCAACCATATCTTCTTCAGTGAAGCCATGGCGGAAAAAGAGAAGAGCAAGCTTTCTCTCAACAACCAGCTGCGCGATGCCCTGCGCAACAACGAGCTGGTGCTGCACTACCAGCCCCAATACCGGGTCGACAACGGCACGCTCTCGGGCATAGAGGCGCTGCTGCGCTGGCAGAAGGCCGACGGCACCATGGTGCCCCCCGGGGAGTTCATCCCCATCGCCGAGGAGACCACCCTGATCCAGGAGATAGGCTACTGGGTGATGAAGACCGCCTGCGCCCAGTACAGCTTCTGGCTCAACAACGGTCTCGCCATCCCCCATCTGTCGGTCAACGTCAGCGCCCGCCAGTTCCACACCGCCGGTTTCGTGCAGCAGGTGGAGTACATTCTGCGGGACACCGGGGTGCCCCCGTCGCGCCTGCTGCTGGAGATCACCGAGTCCGTGGTGCTGGAAAACCGGCTGGAGAGTATCGCCAGGATCCGCCAGCTCAAGGCCCTCGGCCTGCTCATCTCCATCGACGACTTCGGCACGGGCTACTCGTCCCTGGCCTATCTGCGGGATCTGCCCGCCGACGAGGTGAAGCTCGACAGAAGCTTCATCCAGACCCTGGTCCACAGCGAACAGGACAAGGCCATCGTCAAGGCCATCCTGGATCTCGCCCGGGTGTTTCGTTTCACCGTCACCGCCGAAGGGGTGGAGGAAGAGGAGCAGCTCGCCGTGCTCAAGGCCCTGGGATGCCAGCATTATCAAGGCTTCCTCACCAGCCGGCCGCTCCCCGTCAAGGCACTGGAGAGCCTGCTGGGTGCCACCCCTGCGGGCTAAACTGGTAGGATTTATAGGGCTTTCTGTCATAAAATAACGACCGCTCGAACCTTGTCCGCACCATTGGAGTCGTCTATGTCAGTCATTAACCGGATCCCCGCCGTTGAATCCAAGGGACCTGCCACCCCCGGCACGCAGCGGATCCCGACCGTTGAAGCCAGCGACACCGGCACTACCGACATCATTGGCCGGATCCACTCCGTCGAGACCTGCGGGACCGTCGACGGCCCCGGCATCCGCTTCATCGTGTTCATGCAGGGCTGCCTGATGCGCTGCAAGTATTGTCACAACCGGGACACCTGGGACACCCAGGGCGGCCGCGAGGTCACCGTGCCCGAGCTGATGAAGGATCTCACCAGCTATCGCCACTTCATGAATGCCTCCGGCGGTGGCGTGACCGCCTCCGGCGGCGAGGCCATGCTGCAGCAGGAGTTCATCGCCGAACTGTTCACCGCCTGCAAGGCCCAGGGGATCCACACCTGCCTCGACACCAACGGTTTCGTGCGTCACTACGACGAGCTGCTCGACCGGGTGCTGGACAACACCGATCTGGTGCTGCTCGACATCAAGCAGATCAACGACGAGAAGCACATTCCCCTCACCCACGTCAGCAACAAGTACACCCTGGAGTTCGCCCGCTACCTGGCCTCCCGCGGTCAGACTATGTGGATCCGCTACGTGGTGGTACCCACCTGGTCCGACGATGACGAGAGCGCAGAAGGACTCGGCCAGTTCATCGCCGAGCTGGGGGACTGCGTCGAGAAGGTGGAGCTGCTGCCCTACCACGAACTTGGCAAGCACAAGTGGGACGTGCTGGGAGATACCTATGATCTGGTCGGCATCAAGCCCCCCAGCAAGGAGACCATGGACAGGGTCCAGGGCATCCTTGGCAAGTATCACCCCAACGTGAAGTATTGAGACAGGAGGCCGCCCGGCAGAGGGCGGCCTCTTTTCATTGCGCTGGCGTTCGCCACGGCGCCATCACCGACAGCCGCATCCGGGGGAACCGCTCATGAGTGAAGGACAAGTTGCCGCCCTCCTGCTCTGGCTGGTGCTGCTCGCCTTCAGTCTGAACGCCTCCCTGCTGCGCACTCTTGGCGCCCACCCGCTCTATCAGCATCTTTGCCTCGGCGGCGCCATCGTGCTGGTACCGCTGTGGACCTTGCGGGCCGGGTTGCACGAGGGGCTCGAGATCCACTTTCTCGGCCTCACCAGCCTGACCCTGTTGCTGGGCTGGCGCCTCGCCCTGCTTGCCCCCTGCCTCACCCTGCTGATCCTCGCTTACTTCGGGGTCATCCCCCTGACCGACATCGGCTGGCAAGCCCTCATCGGCGTCGCCCTGCCGGTGGCCACCAGCTGGCTACTGTTTCTGGGGAGCTGGGCCTGGCTGCCTCGCCACCTCTTCGTCTATCTGTTCGTGGCAGCATTTCTCGGGGGGGCGCTGAGCATTTCGGCCAAGGTGATCGCTAGCGCCCTGCTGATGGGGGTGAGCGGCACCTACTCCTGGCACACCATCAGCGCCGACTACCTCTCCATCTGGCCGCTGCTGCTCTTCCCCGAGGCGCTCCTCAACGGCATGACCATGACCCTGCTCGCCGTCTATCGCCCCCACTGGGTCAACACCTTCTTCGACAGGGAGTACCTGGGGCGCTGAGCCTGCCCATGGTCCATAAAAAAAAGCCCGCAGTTGCGGGCTTTTTCTCTGCTGGCAGTCAGACGCTGCGCGGGCGCAGGTGGGCATGCCAGCGGGCTTCCCACTTCTTGAACAACCAGACGATGACGAAGGTGAGCAGCATGTAGAGCAGACCTGCGGTCAGGAACGCCTCGAACGGGCTGTAGTAGCGGGAGTTGATGATCCGCGCCGCCCCCGTCAGATCGACGATGGTGATGATGCCCGCCACCGCCGACCCCTGCAGCATGAAGATCACCTCGTTGCTGTAGGCCGGCAGCGCACGGCGAAACGAGTTGGGCAGGATGATGCGGGTGAGGGTCTGCCAGCGGGTCATGCCGAAGGCGCTTGCCGCTTCTATCTGCCCCTTGGGCATGTTCATCACGGCGCCGCGCACTATCTCGGCGGTGTAGGCGCCGGTGTTGAGAGTGAACGCCAGCAGGGCACAGAACCAGGCTTCCGAGAAGAGGGACCAGGCCGCACTGTTCTTGAGCCACTCCCACTGGGCGGCACCGTAGTAGATGATGAAGAGCTGCACCAGGAGCGGGGTGCCACGGAAGAAGTAGATATAGGCCCAGATTGGCCCCTTTATCAACCAGTTGCGACTGTTGCGCAGTATGCCCATGGGCACCGCCAGCATGAGCCCCAGCATGAGCGAGGCGGCCACCAGCCAGATAGTGGTATAGAGCCCCTCCCAGTAGGTGGGCCACTCCTTGAGAATGATCGAGAAATCCATGGCTTACCTCGTCTTGATGGCGTAGTGACGCTCGGCCCACTTGAGCGCCGAGGTAGAGACTGCGGTGAAGACCAAGAAGATCAGCGCCACCGCCATGTAGAAGGTGAAAGGCTGCTGGGTCGAGCCCGCCGCGAGCGACGCCTTTCGCACCATGTCATCGAGCCCGATGATGGAGACCAGGGCCGTGGTTTTCAGCAGCACCAGCCAGTTGTTGCCAAACCCGGGCAGGGCGTGGCGCATCATCTGGGGAAAGAGGATCCGCACAAAGACCTGGCTTGCCCGCATGCCGAAGGCTCGGGCCGCCTCGAGCTCCCCCTTGTCCACCGCCAGGATGGCGCCGCGGAAGGTCTCGGTCATGTAGGCGCCGAAGATGAAGCCGATGGTGGCGACCCCGGCCGCAAACGGGCTGATGTCGATGTAATCGGGCAGCAGGGAGACCCACTCCTGGTTCGGGTTGCTCGCCAGCAGGTGGTTGTTGTAGGCCTCGTTGACCCAGGTGCAGATCCCGTTGATGAGCACCTGGCCGCCGAAGAAGAGCAGCATCATCAGCACCAGATCCGGGATGCCGCGAATGACGGTGGTGTAGGCCGCCGCGATGCCGCGTGCCCACTTGTAGGGAGAGAGCTTGGCCAGGGCCCCCAGCATGCCGAGCACCAGGGCCAGCAGCAGGGAGGCGAGCGCCACCTCCAGGGTGATCCAGGCCCCCTCCAGCAGAGAGGTTTCGTATCCTTTCAAATCAAACATATGCAATGCAGCTCCATCGCAATCGGGCCCGTCACTCCCAGCGGAAGGCAACGGGCCCGATGACTACTGACGGGATCAACCTGTCGTTGTTCGCCTGACGTCGGCTTACTCGCCGTACACGTCGAAGTCGAAGTACTTGTCGTTGATTTCCTTGTACTTGCCATTGGCACGCAGGGCCAGGATGGCGGCATTGAATTTCTCTTTCAGATCCTTGTCAGCCTTGCGCACCGCGATGCCGGCACCCTCGCCAAACCACTTGGGATCGGTCAGTTTCGGGCCGATGAACTCGAAGGCATCGCCCCCTTCCTTCTTCAGCAGGCCGTCGCTGATGGCGGCGGAGTCGGCCATCACGTAATCGACACGGCCGGATTTCAGATCGAGGTAGGCTTCATCCGCAGTGCCGTAGCGCTTGATGGTGGCATTGGGGAAGTTGTCGGTGATGTAGGTATCCATGGAGGTGGCACGCTGCACGGCGATGGTCTTGCCGTCCATGAAGGCCTTGTCGAGCTGGATCTCGGTCCCTTTCTTGGCGGCGAAGCGCGCCGGGATGTGCTGGTACTTCTGGGTGAAGTCCACCTTCTTCTTGCGCTCTTCGGTGATGTCCATGGTGGCGATGATGGCGTCATACTTGCGCGACAGCAGCGCCGGAATGATGCCGTCCCAGTCCTGCTTGATCAGGGTGCACTTCACTTTCATCTCTTCGCACAGGGCGTTGGCGATGTCGATGTCGAAGCCTTTCACCTCGCCGCTCGGCTCGGTCCAGGAGAAGGGGGGATAGGCCCCTTCCACCCCGATCCGCACCTCTTTCCACTCCTTGGCCATCAGGCTACCGGAACACAGGGCCGTCATCACGGCAGTCGCCAGCATCAGCTTGTTCATGTATCTCTCCTTGATAAACACGTCGATCGTTGAAAGTACGGATGGTTGAAATTGAATCCCGTCCATCAATAGATGGACGAGATGAATTGCTTGAATCGCTCCGACTTGGGATGGGCGAAGATCTCCTTGGGATTGCCCTCCTCCTCCACGCGCCCCTGGTGCAGGAACATCACCTTGTTCGACACGTCGCGGGCGAAGGACATCTCGTGGGTCACCACCATCATGGTACGCCCCTCTTCCGCCAGCTCTCGCATCAGGCCAAGGACCTCCCCCACCAGTTCAGGGTCGAGGGCCGAGGTAGGCTCGTCAAACAGCATCACCTCGGGCTCCACCGCCAGCGCCCGGGCGATGGCGGCCCGCTGCTGCTGACCGCCGGAGAGGTGACCGGGATAATAGTCGCGACGCTCCCACAGCCCCACCCGGTTGAGCAGATGCTCCGCCTTGGCGATGGCCTCGGCACGGGGCACCTTGAGCACCTGGATGGGCACTTCGATGATGTTCTGCATGATGGTCATGTGGGACCAGAGATTGAAGCTTTGAAACACCATGGCCAGCCGGCTGCGGATGCGCTCCACCTGGCGCATGTCTTCCGGCAGGCGTTCGCCGGAACGGCTGGTTTTCATCCGGATCAGCTCCCCGTGGAGGGAGACGCTGCCCGATGAGGGGGTTTCAAGCAGATTGATACAGCGTAGAAAGGTCGACTTCCCCGAACCCGAGGAGCCGATGAGGGAGATCACATCCCCCTTGTGGGCCGTCATATCGATGCCCTTGAGCACTTCGTGGGTGCCAAAATACTTGTGCAGATCACGAACTTCCAGTGCGGCAACGTCGCTCATCCATTACAACCTTGTCTGTCCCTAGACGCCGCTTCGGCGTGACTCCACCATCGTCCATTTAACAAAACGTTAACCGATGGCAACCTTCAGCGAAAATATCATTGAGGTAGTGAAAAAACAATACAGAACCGAGGTATTTGGTGTTTTATCTGTATTTTTATTGGCCTATTGAGTATTTTTCAGCACTTTGTCTGCATAAAATCCATTTTTTGTCGCACCTTACCTACCGCTCTTTTATACCCGCAGCGCACTGGTAGCAAGCATATTTCACCATATCCGCCAGATGTCATCCAAAAGGACTTTATTCACCCGGGCAGATTCCCCTTCTCTCGTCATTTCATGGGGATGAAATTGATTTCTCAGGTGATGTGGCCCTCTTTCCCCGTTTGCGTACAGAGCCGACTGTCATCAAAAAACACAACAATATGATAAAAAAGTCCCGTATGGGCCATGCTGATGCACAGATCCGTGACACAGGTGCAACAAGTCGTGATAAGGTGCCGTTTTTCCACGTTTTGTGATCGAGGCCCCGATGTTGCTCAATGTGTTGCTGATCCTGCTGCCGCTCGTGATCGGCTATCTGGTTCCCCTCTCTTCCGCCCGTCTGATCAAACTGGTCAACCAGTCCCTGGGCAAGATGGTCTACCTCATCCTGTTCCTGATGGGGCTGGGGCTGGCCTATGTGGAGAACCTGGGCAGCAACCTGGCAGTGATCTTCAAGGTGGCAGGGGTGATGCTCGCAGCCATTACCCTGTGCAACCTGCTGGCCCTGTGGTGGCTGGACAAGCGCAGCCCCCCCACCCACGAGGCCAGTGACGGCAAGATGCCGAGCAAGCTGCACCTGTTATGGGAATCCCTCCAACTCTGTTTCGTGGTGCTGGGGGGCGTCTTGCTGGGGCTGGTGGTGGACCTGCGCGCCCTGCCCATCGACAAGTTGAGCGAGTGGGCCCTGATGCTGCTGCTCTTGCTCATCGGCATCCAGATGCGCAACTCCGGCATGCGCCTGCGCCAGATCCTGCTCAACCCCTGGGGCATGAAGATCGCGCTCACCGTCATCCTCAGCAGCTGGCTCGGCAGCCTGCTGGCCGCCCAGCTGCTCGGCATGCCCTTTGCCCATGGCCTCGCGATGAGCTCCAGTTTTGGCTGGTATTCGCTCTCCGGCATCCTGGTAGCGGACAAGCTGGGCCCGGTGCTGGGCTCCGCCGCCTTCATCAATGATCTGGGGCGCGAGCTTATCGCCATCCTCATCATACCGGTGCTGATGCGCCGCCACCCCAGCGCCGCCATCGGCTACGGCGGCGCCACGGCGCTGGACTTCACCCTGCCTGTCATCCAAAAATCCGGCGGCATCCAGGTGGTGCCGGTGGCCATCGTATCCGGCTTTATCCTGAGCCTGCTCGGCCCCATTCTGATCCTGGGGTTTCTCGCCATCTGAGCCCCATGGCACGACAAAGCCCGGCACTGCTGCCGGGCTTTTTGTTGATGAACTGAGCGGGCTGGATGACAGGCGCCGGTATTCAGGTGCGCCACCGCCCCCCACTCATCACCCGCTCGATGGCGAACGTATCAGGATCGATCAGCAGCAGATCCGCATCCTGCCCTACCCCCAGGGTACCCTTGCTCGCAAGCCCCAGCGCCCTGGCCGGATTGGCCGTCACTACCGCCAGTGCCGTCTCCAGCGCCACCCCCTTGCCGCAGGCCGCCACCACCTCCTGCCACAGGCTCCCTATCTGGCCGCAGCGCAGCTCGATGAGTCGCCCCTCGCCGTCAAAGCGCGGCAGACTGGCGTTGGCGTCCGAGCTGAAGCTGATGCGATCCACGGGCACGCCCGCCGCCAGCAACGCCACCAGGGCGTCGGCCGCGAGCCGCTCCCCGTCGTCCAGCAAGTCCGGGAAGCTCGACGTGGTGAGGTCGACCCAGCCGCCTGCCCGACCCCACTCGATGGCCTCGGCAAAGAGCCAGGTATTGCGGTTGCAGTGGGTGGGGTAGAGCTGGCGAAGCGGTATGTCGGTGCCGTCCCGCAACGCCCGCAGGGGCGCCAGCGCCCCGCGGCCATCCCCCAGGTGAAAGAAGCTGACGCCACTTTTACCCGACAACAGCCCGGCCACCCGCGCCTCGCTCGCCAGCCGCGCCAGCTCGTCGTGGGTGGGGGCGCTGGACCTGTGATCGCTGATGGCCACCTCCCCCACCCCCAGCACCTCGGGGATCAGCATGATGTCCGACTCCACCGTGCCGGTGAGGGTCTTGACCGGCAGGTGGTAGGATCCGGTGTACATGAAGGCGCTCACCCCGGCGGCGCGAAACTCGCGCACCTTCCCCAGCACCTGGGCCGGGCTGCGGGTCAGGCTGTCGGTGCCGAGGGCCGCCACGAGCGTGGTAACCCCCGCCGCCAGAGCTTCCCTTGCCGAGAGCTCCGGCGTGCGAAAGCCGAAGCCTCCCTCGCCGCCGCCCCCCGTGATATGGGCGAGCGGGTCTACCAGTCCGGGCACCAGATAGCGGCCGCCAGCGTCCACCCGCGTCAGTGGCCAGTCGACCGGAACCGTCAGTCCCTTGCCCATCCAGGCGATGCGGCCATCCGCCACCAGCAGGTCCTGCTGGCCGAGCGGGGCCGGACTATGGATCTGCGCACCCTCGATCAGGGTCAACATGGGGTCTCTCCTTGCTGCATGAAAAAGGAGGGAGCAGGCTCCCTCCGACTGTTACCCATCAACCGCCATAGATATCGTACTTGAAGTACTTCCGGTTGATCTCCTGATACTTGCCGTTGGCGCGCAGGGCCTTGATGGCGTCGTTCAGCTTGGCCCTGAGATCCGGATCCCCCTTGCGCACCGCGATCCCCATGCCATCGCCAAACCATTGACGGTCGGTCAGGGCCGGCCCCACATAGTCGAACTTGTCGCCCCCTTCCTTGCTAAGCAACCCCTGTTCGATGGCCGAGGCGTCGGCCAGCAGGGCCAGCACCCGTCCCGCCTTCAGGTCGAGGTAGGCTTCATCGGCACTGCCGTAACGCACTATGGTGACGCTGGAGCCGAAGTTGTCGGTCAGGTACTTGTCGTGGGTGGTGGCCCGCTGCACGCCGATGCGCTTGCCCGCCATCCCTTCCGGCGTCAGCGTCAGTTCGGTGCCCCTGGCCGCCACGAAGCGGTTGGGAATGTGGGCATATTTCTCGGTGAAGTCGACCTTCTTGCGCCGCTCGTCGGTGATCGACATGGCAGCGATAATGGCGTCGTACTTGCGCGACAGCAGGGCCGGGATCATGCCGTCCCAATCCTGGGCCACCAGCTCGCACCTGACGGCCATCTGCTGGCACAGGGCGTTGGCAAGATCGATGTCAAATCCCTTGATCTCTCCGGACGCATCGGTCCATGAGAAGGGTGGATAGGCCCCCTCCACGCCAAAGCGTACCGTCTTCCACTCCTTGGCGGTGACGGGGGTGGCGAGCAGACAGGCAGCAACAAAGGCTGACAGGGTCAGTGTGGTCTTCATCGTGAGTACTCCATTACATAAAAAGCGCACAGGCGCGGTCAAGGCATCGCAGGCAGAGGCAAGCGATGGCCAACAAACGGCAAATTGCAGATGAACGGGATTACGCCGCCATGGGCGTCAATGAACTGCTCCGGGGCCTCGACCTATTCGTCGAACCACTCGGAGAGATAGAAAGGCTTGAAGTAGAAGGCCAGAAAAAAGCCTCTGGCTTTGCGCATCATGGTGATTTGTCGCGTCCTGTGACAAAGATGGCAAGCACCTTACCACGCCTCAATTTTGCCCGGCAAGGGGACTTGGGGATGAAACATCCTGCCCATGGTCAATCCGGCCACGATTCGTTAGGCTCGGATCACCCGTTCACGCCCAGGCACGCGAGCCCCATCCCATGAATTTTCTCGCCCATCTCCATCTGGCGGCCCATACCGGCAGCTCCCTCACCGGCAACCTGCTGGGGGACTTCATCAAGGGCCCGCTGCCGACGGGTCTGGCTGACCACTTCGACGAGGGGATCTGGCTGCACCGCAAGATAGACGCCTTCACCGATGCCCACCCGGCCCATAGGGCCGCCGTGGCGAGCTTCGCCCCCCCCTGGCGCCGCTTCGGCGGCATTGTGGTGGACATGCTCTACGATCACTGGCTCAGCCAGCACTGGCAGAGGTTCAGCGCCGCCTCCCTGCCCCGCTTTCTGGCGCAGAGCTATGGTCAGCTTCTCCTGGATCATCACAGCCTGCCACAGGGCCTGCCGATGGCCCTGCGGCGCATGGCCGAGCAGGACTGGCTGGCCTCCTACCAGTACCGGGAAGGGGTGGGGGCGGCCCTCAACGGCATCGGTCGTCGGCTGCGCCGCCCCGTGCCGCTCGGGGAGGCGCTCCACGCCCTGGATCAGGCTCGCTGGACCGAGGCCGAGCACGCCTTCCTGCACTTCTACCCGGAGCTGATGCGCTTTTGCGAGGCGCAGATCGCCGCCCACCGCACTGCCACCTCATCTCCACCATAAAAAACGCCCCGAGCGGGGCGTTATCATCGGGGGAACGCTCAAGCCTTGGGGCTGGCCGGCAGGAAGCGAAACGCCTTGGCCGGGACGAATTTCTCCGCCGTCTCCCCCGCATAGAGCTGCTGCTCGGTCAGGGGCAACTTGCGCACCGGGGCCCCCGCGGTGAGATCCAGCTTGTCCATGCTCACCCAGAAGGTGTTGGGCAGATGGGTCAGCTCGAAGAAATAGCGGCGATGCTGCTGATCCGCCACGCTGCGCCACAGGGTAGTGGAGATGTTGGGCTGATCCGGGGTGCTGATCCCCATGGGTACCGAGACGTTGCGCATCACGCTCATCACCCCGGCCACCGCCTCGTTGGCCTGGTCGGTCTTTGGCAGGGTCTTGATGTAGAAGGAGGCGCGGGCAAAACGGTCCGCCGAGCGGTTGGTGCCGGGCAGCATGGTGAGACCGCCAATCTCCTCCCAGTAGTCGTTGAGAGCCAGTTGCTTGTCAAAGGTCGGCGAGTTGGTCATCACCTGATAGCTGCGGTCGTGGTAGATCTGCAGCTTGCCCCCCACGTACTGGAAGATGGCGGAATCGCCGCTCGCATCGGAGAGGGAGAGGTGCAGCTGGCCCGGCTTGCCATCCGGGGTCAGGGTGGTCACCACATAGAACTCGTCCTTCGACAGGGCCTCGACCGCCTCGGCCACGGTGGCGAAGTTGTCCAGCGCGTACTGGGCCCAGAGCGAGATGGAGAGAGTCTTGCGCGGATCCTTGTCGCTCGGGGTCACATACTCGGACTCGGTCAGATAGAGCAGGTTGGCCACCAGCCCCTTCTCGTTCATGCCGTCGGCGGTGCCTGCATCGAAACCTGCCGCCACCACGGAGCCGTAGCGCGACGTCCACGTCATGGAGTGCGCGCCGGCCTCCCCTTCCCGCGCGATGCCACGGGGCAGCGCCCAGAGATTGGTCGGCATGGCGCTGCGCCAGTCCATGGTGCGACCGGTCACCACCAGCGCTCCCTCCCCCTGATAGACGGCGCGGGTACAGGCATCGGCGAGGGAGCTGACGGAGAGGGAGACGGTCAGGGCCAGCAGGGTCTTGTGCAACAGGGGGGAACGCAGGATTGTCATATGGATCACTCGAGTCTGGTGAAAACACAAGCATACCCCTTTTTGCATAACAGGGGCTGACTGAGGCTGGCAAGCCAGGTGGCAGATCTGTCAACAGAGGCGCTTCCCTGCCAATCAGCGATCAATATCCATAAATTAATCAAAGAGATAAGCAAGCCACTTCGGGGCGATACGGCAAGATGCCATTCGCTGGCTTGCGTCGGTTTCAGACACATACCCTGCCCGCCAGCAGGCGGACAGGGAGGGGCTCAGCCTTCCTTCTTGCGGATACTCAGCCCCAGCTCGCGGCCGCGCAGGCGGGCATAATAGATGGTGCCCACAAACGCCAGGGTGGTGAGCACCAGCTCCACCACCGCCAACCACCGCTCCCCCTCATCCGTGGTGATCAGGGTCAGGGCGTGCAGGAAGTAGGGCATCAGCACGAAGTTGCCCCAGGCGTGGGTGTAGGGATTGCCCTGCACTATGCCCTTGAGGGGGAAGAGCAGCGGCACCGTCCAGATCACCGGCAACAGCCAGGGATTGAGGTCGGGGTGGGGCGAGAGCCAGAGGTGCCAGAGCAGCACCCAGGCCAGCAGGCCGAAAAAACCGGCCAGGGTCAGCAGGCGAGCGAAGCGGGTGCTCACTTGAGGATCTCCAGCACCTGCTCGGGCGGACGACCGATGCGGGCCTGCCCGTTCTTGATGACGATGGGGCGCTCGATGAGCTTGGGGTGCTGGTGCATGGCACGAATGAGGTCATCGCCGCTCGCCTCGCCGAGCCCCAGCTCCTTGTAGAGATCTTCCTTGGTGCGCATCAGCTGTCGGGGATCCGTGAAGCCAAGCTGACTCAGGAGGGTGCGGATCTGTGCCTCGCTCGGGGCCTGCTCCAGATAGAGCACCACCTCGGGGGCGACCCCGTGCTGTTCCAGCAAGGCCAGGGTTTCACGGCTCTTGGAGCAGCGCGGATTGTGGTAGATTTGGGTCTCGCTCATGATAACTCCCTGATTAATCGCAAGATGGGACAAGAAATGGCGCTATTGTAGGGGAAACGGATGGTCAGGGTAAGCGGGAAGGCTATGGAAATGAAACGGATCTGTTGGCTGATTGTGGCAACCCTGCTGGGGGCCTGCAGCCCGGCACCCGACTTCACCGACGGCGCGGGAAAGAAGGTCAGCCTCGCGGATCTCGGTGGCAAGCCGCTGCTGGTCAACTACTTCGCCCCCTGGTGCGCCCCCTGCCTGCGGGAGATGCCCCTGCTGGCAACATTGCACCAGGAAGGGCGGATCCGGGTGATCGCCATCAACTATGACCCCGCCTCCCCCGCCGAACTGACCGAGCTGGCACAGCGCCACGCCATCAGGGTTCCCCTGATGATCCCGGATGACGACGCCCGCCTCCCGTTCCCAAGGCCCGGGACGCTGCCCACCAGCTATCTGCTCGATGCCAGGGGCACGCTGCTGGAGACCCTGGTGGGGGAGCTGGACGAACAGAAGCTCGCCGAGATAAAACGCCGCGTGGCGAGCGCCCCATAGCAGAGCCATCCATCACATTCATTTCTTCATCATCAAGATGCGTTGAAACCGATGAAAGGCCCTATTTTAGCCTGCAAAACAAGGCGGGGTGCCCCCAAAGGAGCACCCCGCCTGCCATCAACCCGCTCCGGACTCAGCCCTTGAGGCTGTCCAGATCCTTCTTGGCCCGCTCCAGCTGGGTGATGCGCGCCTCGATGCGGGCCAGGGTCAGCTTGTCGCTGGTGGTGCCCCGCGCCACGATCAGTTCGTCGATGGCCGCCTGATAGTCCCCGCGCAGGGAAAGGGTCTCCGCCCGCGCCATGTGCAGGTCCGTCATCCTGCCCGCCTTGCGGTAGGCGTCCGACAGCAGGCTCCAGGCCAGGCTGTTCTCGTCGTGTTCACGGGCATAAGGGTCCAGGATGGCGATGGACTTCTTGTAGTTGCCCCCCTCCAGATAGGCGTTGCCGAGGTTCACCACCACCACCTCGTTGTCCGGCATCCGGGTGCGGAAGCGCTCCAGTCTGGCGATGGCCTGGGCGCTGCGCCCCTTGGCGAGATCGATGTCGGTCAGGGCATCCACCACGAAGAGATCCTCCGGGTGACGGGTCGCCAGCTCCTGCATCAGGGTGTCAGCCTCGTCGGTGCGCTTGAGCTGCAACAGGGCCAGCGCCTTGCCATAGATGGCGGCATCCTTGAGGGGGTAATCCCCCTTCTGCAGGCGGCTGTCGAAGTAGGTGAGCAGCGCCTGGGGCGTCTCGGTACCATAGCGCACCTGGATGCGCACCTTGGCCAGCCAGAAGTCCAGGCTCGGCGGCAGGGCGCGCGCGCCATAGCTCCCGGCCCGGGCACGGGCTTCGCTGATCCGGGTCTCCGGTAGGGGGTGAGTCAGCAGCATCTCCGGCGGCTTGCTGGCATAGCGGTACTCCGCCGCCAGCTTCTGGAAGAAGTTGGCCATGCCCATGGGATCGAACCCGGCGTCATACAGCGTCTTCATGCCGATGCGATCCGCCTCGTATTCGTTGTCCCGGGTGTAGTTGATGGCCGACTGCATCGACAAGCCAAGCGTGGTCTGCAAGGCCGCGATGCCGGCGGTGGGGTTGATCACCGCGAGTGCAATGGAGCCCACCAGGCCGGCCAGGGTCATGGCGGAGCTGCTCGCCTGTGCCTCCATGTAACGGGCGATGTGACGCTGGGTCACGTGGGTGATTTCGTGGGCCAGTACCGAGGCCAGCTCGCTCTCGCTCTCGGCGTAGAGGAAGAGGCCGGTGTGCACCTTGACCCGGCCACCGAGGAAGGCCGCCGCGTTGATGCTGGGATCGTTGATGAGGAAGAAGGTGAACGGGAAGCGCACCCCGTCGGCATTGGTCAGCAGCCGCTGGCCCAGATCGTCGATGTATTCGTTGAGCACGGGGTCATCGATGATGGGCAGGCCCGCCCGGGCAAAACGCATGAAGGCGTTGCCGTAGCGCACCTCCTGCTCGATGGGCAGTGCGGCGACCCCGGCGGTACCGATGTCGGGCAACTGGTTGCTCCCCTGGGCGTGGAAGGTCGCCCCCATCAGGGTGACCAACAGGGGAAGCGATGCTATCAGGGGGGAAAAACGTGCCACGTTATCTCTATCTCCAATCAGACCCCAGCGGGCATCGGCAGAATACCCTTGCCATTCAAGGCCCACAAGCGTTGTTTCATCCTCTCATCACGGCCATAATGACCGCCACGCACGCGATGGAGTTCTCATGGAACAGCTCGACCTGACCCCCTGGCGTTGTCCCGAGCCCCTCATCCGGCTCAAGCTCTGGTTGCGCCAGGCCCGGCCCGGTCAATCCGTGTGCATCCAGCTCGGTGATGCAGGCTCCCGGCAGGACATTCCCGCCTATCTGCGCCGTCAGGGTCACCATGTCCAGACCCGGGAAGAGTCAGCTGCCCGCCTCTCCCTGCTGCTCGTCGTTGCCTGTCCCCCCCAGGACGCCCTGCTCGCCCCCGAGCCCATGCCACCCACCCCGTGAGCCGCCATTCAAGGAAGCCTCGATGTTAGATGTATTGAAGCGCTGGTATCAGACCCGTTTTTCCGACCCCGATGCCGTCACCCTCTTCCTGCTGCTGGTCTTCTGCTTTGCCGTGCTCTGGCTGTTTGGGGATCTGCTGGCACCGCTGCTGGTGGCCCTGGTGATGGCCTATCTGCTGGAGTGGCCGGTGAGTCGCCTGCAACGGGGCGGTCTTTCTCGCACCGTCGCCACCAGCCTGGTCCTGCTGCTGTTCATCACGGTGACGACCCTGATGCTGCTGGGCCTCATCCCGACGCTGGTGAGCCAGGGGGTCAACCTGGCCAAGGAGGCGCCCGCCATGCTGGCCCATGCCCAGGACTATGTGCGCACCCTGCCGGAAAAATACCCCGAGATCATCGACGTCAGCCTGGTGGAAACCATCATCGACAACATTCGCCAGCGCATCCTGACCGGCGGCGAACAACTGGTGAGCGCCTCTTTGAGCTCCCTCATCAACGTGGTGGCCATCCTCATCTACGCCATCCTGGTGCCCCTGATGGTCTTCTTCATGCTCAAGGACAAACAGGTGCTGATGGGAGGCCTGCGCCGCTTCCTGCCCCGCAACCGCACCCTGGTGAACCGGGTCTGGGTGGAGATGAACGACCAGATCATCAACTACATCCGCGGCAAGGTGATCGAGATCGTCATCGTCGGCATCGCCACCTATGTGCCCTTCGCCCTGATGGGATTGCGCTACTCCGCCCTGCTGGCGGTCGCGGTGGGCTTCTCCGTGCTCATCCCCTATATCGGTGCCGCCGCGGTGACCGTGCCGGTGGCCATGGTGGCCCTGTTCCAGTGGGGGCTGACCCCCGACTTCGCCTGGCTGATGGTGGCCTATTTCGTGATCCAGGCCCTCGACGGCAACCTGCTGGTCCCCCTGCTCTTCTCCGAGGCGGTCAACCTGCACCCGGTGGCCATCATCATCGCCGTGCTGGTGTTTGGCGGTCTGTGGGGCTTTTGGGGCGTCTTCTTCGCCATTCCCCTCGCCACCCTGGTCAAAGCGGTGCTCAACGCCTGGCCCAAGCGGGAAGATCTCCCCCGCCCCGCCCCCTGACCCTGGCAAGGGGCGAGGCCGGGTCTCGCCCCTTCCAGATACCGGCCATCAGCAGCACCTCCGTGACGCTGGCTCATGCTTGCCTTGTCGGGTTTAATTGAAAGCCGACATCCGTTTGACTTGCTACGCTGGTCTGGTTCGTTACCACTGCCTACCCACCGACAAGGATCTATCATGTCCCCACTCCCTGCCCTGCGCCATGCCTCTCTGGGTACCTTTCTGGCACTGCTGCTCTGCTCACCCGTCCGGGCAGACCTCGACATCGGGGCCCTCAGCACCTTCTCCAGCGACAGCCCCGACAGCCCCATTCCCAAGGGGTTGGTGCTGGGCGGGGCCGTCATCGGCGGTCAGGCCCGTTACCAGCACCAGGACGACACCCTGATGCCCATCCCGGGGGCCCTCTATTTTGGTGACAACCTGATGTATCTGGGGGATCGGGCCCGCTACTACCTGAGCCGGGATGGCAACCTCTCGACCTATGCCTTCGGCCGGATGCGCTTTGGCAACCTGGACCCGGACGACGATCCCTTCCTCCATGGCATGGAGAAGCGCAAGGGGCAGTTCGAAGCGGGGTTCGGGGCCGATCTCATCACTCCCTACGCCCTCTGGAGCGTGCGGGCCACCACGGATGTGACCGGCACCAGCAACGGTCAGGAGCTGATGCTGTGGGCCAACTTCCCCATCATCCGCGGCCCCCTGCTGCTGATGCCGGGAGCCGGCGTCATGCTGCGCAGCCACAACCTCGCCAACTACTACTTCGGCGGTGTCTCGCAAGACGAAGCGAGGGCGGACAGGCCGGCGTGGAACACGGGCACCACCCTCTCCCCCATGGTCTCCCTCATCGGCAGCTATCGCTTCAGCGCCAACTGGATTGGCGGCTTTGGCATCAACTACGAACGCTACGACGACGACATCGCGGACAGCCCCATCGTCCAGCATCAGGGAGAACTCTATGCAGGCTTCGGGGTGGGCTACATCTGGTAGCCCCATCCGGGCTCGACAACAAAAAAGGAGCCCATGGCTCCTTTTTTACCGCTATCCGGCGCAGCGTCACCCTGCCACTTCGGCGAGAAATGCCGCCAGCGCCCGGTTGATGAACGCGGGGTTCTCCAGGGTCGAGATGTGACCGGCCCCCGGGATCTCCCTGAACGGGCACCCCAGCACCTCTGCCATCAGATACCCCTCCAGCACAGGGCGAGCCTTGTCCTCGCACCCCGTCATCACCAGTGCGGGCAGCCTCATCTCTTCGAGCCAGTCGATGCGATCCTCCCGGGTCACGAAGCTGCGCCCCACCGCCACCAGGCTCGCCACCTTGTCGGCGGGCCATTGGGCCAGCCGGGCCTTGAAACCGGCCATCAGGGCCGCGTCCGGTTGATGGGCAAAGAAGAGCGGCGCCACCTGATCGGCGATGGGCGCAGGCACGGCGCCGACCTGTTCGATCATCGCCAGCATGCCGAGATAGCGCTCGCAGGTGATCTGGGGTTCAAGGCCGACGAAGCTGTCCATCAGCACCAGGCCCTTGAGGCGAGCAGGCGCCATGCGCGCCAGCTCCACGCCCCACATCCCACCGATGGAGAGCCCCACCAGCACGCACTCGTCGATGCCAAGGGCATCGAGCAGCGCCAGGTGATCCCGGGCCAGGGTCGCCAGGGTGCAGGGCCCCTCGGGCAGCACATCGGAATCCCCGTGACCCCAAAGCTCGGGCACGATGCAGCGATACTGCTCCTTGAGGGCCTCGATTTGCGGTGCCCACATGGCACTGTCCCACAGGTAGCTGTGGCCAAAGAGCAGTGCCGGACCCTGCCCCTCGTCCAGATAGGCCATGCGGCGGCCCGCTATCTCCATAAACTGCTTCATGTTTTCTCCTGTTGCCAGCGGCGATGAAACTGGCTTTCCTGTTTTTCTGTTGCCAGCGGCTGATGAGGCGGCAGTGTAACACGCCACCCTTGGCAGGGGTGCCCGCCTGGTGCAAGCTGGAGAGACTCACAACGAGGAGTCACCAAGGAGAGGATGATGGCCAAGGAAAAGAGCAAGAAACGCCCCCGTCTGGACAAGAAGACCTACGAACATCACCTGGCCCACCTGCAGGAGGAGCTGGTCAAGTTGCAGGAGTGGGTCAAGCAGGAGGGGCTCAAAGTGGTGGTGCTGTTCGAGGGGCGCGACGCCGCGGGCAAGGGGGGCGTCATCAAGGCGATCACCGAACCCCTCAACCCCCGGGTCTGCCGGGTCACCGCCCTGCCCGCCCCCTCGGATCGGGAGCGTACCCAGTGGTACTTCCAGCGCTACGTGGCGCACCTGCCCTCGGCGGGCGAGATGGTGCTGTTTGACCGCTCCTGGTACAACCGGGCCGGGGTCGAACGGGTGATGGGCTTTTGCAGCGACGAGGAGTATCGCGAATTCCTGCGCGCCTGCCCCGAATTCGAGCGGATGTTGATCCGCTCCGGCATCACCCTCATTAAATACTGGTTCTCGGTCAGCGACGAAGAGCAGGAGAAACGGTTCAAGGAGCGCATCAACACTCCCATCAAGCGCTGGAAATTCAGCCCCATGGATCTGCAATCCCGCTCCCGCTGGGTCGAGTATTCCCGCGCCAAGGATGACATGTTCACCTACACGGATACCGAGGATTGCCCCTGGTTCGTGGTGGACGCCGACGACAAGCGCCGCGCCCGCCTCAACTGCATCTCCCACCTCCTTGGCAAGGTGCCCTACGAGGCGATCCACTACGAGCCCATCACCCTGCCTCCCATCAAGACCGAAGGGTATGAGCGCCCTCCGCTCACCAGCCAGCACTTCGTGCCGGACGTCACCGCCGCCCTCGAGTCAGACAAGCACGGGCAGTGACGGCCCCGGCCAGCCGCCCCTGCTGGCCGGGCCCGGGCTTCGGATGACGAGCAATAAAAAGCCGGTCTTGCGACCGGCAAAAGGCATTGAACGTATAGAAAGGAAAACCTGGCACTCTCGCCCTCTCAGGCGCGGATATATTTGGCCGTGCGCGGGAACGCCTGCTCTTTGGCATCGAACAGGTAGCAGGCTTCGGCCGGGATGCCGACGCTGTACTCCTGGCCGGTGGCCACGTCGATGTCGGAGCTCGCCTTGACGGTGAAGTCATGACCATCCACGTCCATGTAGACGAAGGACTCGGCCCCCAGGTGTTCGGCAACCTGCACCACGCCGCTCACGCGGCTGTCGGCATGGGCATGACCCAGCGGCACCAGGTGCTCGGGGCGAATGCCCAGCTCCACCTTGTCGCCCACCGCGCCGCGACGGGCATCCACCCGGGCACGCACGGTATCGCCGGAGGTGAGCTTGACCAGGCACTCCTGCTCGCCGATCTCCACCAGCTCGCCCGCCAGGAAGTTCATCTTGGGGGAGCCGATGAAGCCCGCCACGAACTTGTTGTCCGGGTTGTGGTAGAGCTCGAGGGGGGTGCCGAACTGCTCCAGGTTGGTGGCCGCCTCGCCCTTGAGCGGGCTCAGCACCACGATGCGGTTGGCCAGCGTCATGGCCTCCACCTGGTCGTGGGTCACGTAGATGATGGTGGAGTTGAGCTCCTTGTGCAGCTTGGCGATCTCGATGCGCATCTTGACCCGCAGGGCGGCGTCGAGGTTCGACAGGGGTTCGTCAAACAGGAACACCTGCGGCTGCTGCACTATGCTGCGGCCGATGGCCACCCGCTGACGCTGACCGCCAGAAAGGGCCTTGGGCTTGCGGTCCAGCAAAGGCTCGAGACCCAGGATCTCGGCGGCGCGCATCACCCGCTTGTGGATGTTCTCCTTGTCCATCTTCTTGAGCTTGAGGCCAAAAGCCATGTTCTCGTAGATGTTCATGTGCGGGTAGAGGGCGTAGGACTGGAACACCATGCCGACGTTACGCTCCACCGGCGGCACGTCGTTCATGTAGCGCCCGCCGATGGTCAGCTCGCCGCTGGTGATGTCTTCCAGACCCGCGATCATCCGAAGCAGGGTGGACTTGCCGCAGCCGGACGGGCCGACGAAGACGATGAACTCCCCTTCCTTGATGTCCAGGTTGATACTGCGCAGGGTGTCCTTGTGGACAGCCGGGTCGTAATTTTTGCGAACGTTGTTGAGTACTACTTCAGCCATGTCGAGCTCCGCTCTTGAATCTTTGCAAATCGTGATGACGGGGGGAGCCAGCTCCCCCGGCCATGAACCGTTAACCTTTCACGCCGCCTGCGGTCAGACCGCCCACCAGCCAGCGCTGGGCGAGCAGGAAGACGACCGTGATGGGGAAGCCTGACAGCACGGCGGCTGCGGCGAAGTCACCCCACAGGTAGTTCTGCGGATAGAGGTACTGCTGGGCCCCGACCGCCAGGGTCAGATTGTTCACATCCTGCAACAGGATGGAGGCCATGGGCACCTCGGTGATGGAGCCGATGAAGGCCAGGATGAACACCACCGCCAGGATGGGCACCGACAGGGGCAGCAGGATCAGGCGGAACGCCTGCCACGGAGTAGCGCCATCGATGGCCGCCGCCTCCTCCAGGGAAGAGTCGATGGTCTCGAAGTAGCCCTTGATGGTCCAGACGTGCAGGGCGATGCCCCCCATGTAGGCCAGGATCAGGCCGCCGTGGGTGTTGAGACCCAGCCAGGGGATGTAGTCACCAATCTTGTTGAAGAGCGCGTAGATGGCCACCAGTGCCAGCACCGCCGGGAACATCTGGAAGATCAGCATGCCCTGCAGGATGGTGGACTTGCCACGGAACCGCAGACGGGCGAAGGCGTAGGCACAGGTGGTGGAGAGCACCACTATCATCAGGGCGGTGATGCCCGCCACCTTGATGGAGTTCCACAGCCAGGTCAGCACCGGGAACGGCGGCGGCGTGATGCTGCCATCGGCGTTGGTGATGGACATGCCGAGCGCCAGCTTCCAGTGATCCAGGGTCGGATTGGTGGGGATGATCTCCCCCACCGAGAAGTTGCCGTTACGGAACGAGATGGCGATGACCATGATCAGCGGGAAGATGATCAGTGCCAGGAAGCCCCACATCACCAGGTGGGTTGCCCACACCCGGTATTTGACTGATTTGGGTTGTACGATTGCCATGTTGAAGCCTCCTTACAGTTGCTTGTCGGCTTTGGACAATTTCAGGTTGAGCAAGGCCAGCGCACCCACGATGAGGAAGATGGCTGTGGCGATGGCACTGGCCAGACCGTAGTCCTGACCACCCGAACCCTGGAACGCGATCCGGTAGGTGTAGCTCACCAGCAAGTCGGTGGTCCCGGCCGGCGTGGTGGCACCGATGATGTCCGGCGCCCCGTTCGTCAACAACTGGATAAGTACGAAGTTGTTGAAGTTGAAGGCAAAGGATGCAATCAACAGCGGTGTCAGCGGCTTCATCAAGAGCGGTACGGTGATCTTGAAGAAGTTCTGTACCGGCCCCGCCCCGTCCATGGCGGACGCCTCGTAGAGATCTTCCGGAATGGCCTTGAGCAGGCCCATGCAGAGGATCATCATGTAGGGGTAACCGAGCCAGGTGTTGACGATGAGGATCATCACCTTGGCCAGGAAGGGATTGGTGTACCAGTCCGGCTTGATGCCGAAGGCCGCTTCCAGGAACAGGTTGATTTCACCGAAGTTCTGGTTGAACAAGCCCTTGAACACCAGGATGGAGATGAACGCCGGTATCGCATAGGGCAGGATCAGCATGACCCGGTAGAAACCACGCCCCCTGAGCTGCTCCCACTGCACCAGACACGCCAGCACCATGCCGATCGCCAGGGTGAACGCCACCGAACAGGCGGAGAAGATCACGGTCCAGACGAAGATCTGCATGAAGGGACTCTGGATACCCGGGTCCGTCATGATGCGCATGAAGTTTTTCCAACCCACGCTCACCACGAAACCGGGGGCAACGCCCTTGCCGACGAAGTGACCTTCCGCATCGATGTACTGGTAGAAGCCGGTGTCACCGTTGGGCAGCATCAGCTCGCCGCTCTGGTTGTCACGCAGCAGGTTGCTGTCCTTGATCATGACGCCGGACTTGAGCACGGCGCCGTCGACCAGCTGGGTATAGAGCTGTTTCTGGGCGGCGAACTTGCGCAGGCTGCTCAGGGTCAGATGGATATTGCCTTCGGGCAGTACCACATCCAGGGCACTCAGGTGGGTGCGGTGATCGACGATGGCACGAATGGGTGCCGCCTCGCCGACCATGGCCCCGTCCAGAGGCTGCAACTGAACAACCTGGGGCTCGTCACGGACCCGTCCTTCACGGACGGCCAGGGTACGCGCCTTGTTGTTCAGCAAGGTAAGGGGTTGACTGATAAAGGATTGGTCGTCCTGTTTCAGCAGCAGCTGAAACTGATTGTTCTCACCACCCAGGAGGGTGAAATCGAATTCACCGCCGGTCACCTTGTAGGTTTTTTTCAGATGGTAATCCCGTGCCTGCTCAAGGGAGAGCAAGTTGGATCCCGAATAGTTGGTGAAGGCGATGCCGATCGTGTAGGCAAGAGGGAAGATGATAAAAACAACCATGCCTGCCACACCGGGGAAAATATAACGGTGGGCATAGGTCTTCTTGTTCATGAAGACATAGAGACCGACGGAGACCACCACCAGATCGAGCAGGGCAAATACCCACTCGCCGCTGGCATACATCATCACGGCCGCATAACCATTAAGCACTGCGATCAGTGCCGCCATGGTCCATTTCAGCCAGACGTACTTGTCTTTCTTCGGACCGGCATAGGATTCGATAGAAGGTACTACTTCCATGCCAATTAACCTTTATTGCGCCAAGAGAGATTGAGAGAGTGGGAGGCCCGAAGGCCTCCCGGGTAGTGCATGCTTACTGGACGATACGCTTGGCAGCGGTATCCAGGGCTTCGTCAACACCCTGACGGCCAGAGGTGACGTTCTTGAGGGCGGTTTCGAAGGAGGACCAGAAACGGCTCATCTCGGGCACGGACGGCATCGGTTCGCCGTTCTGGGCGTTCAGCATGGTGGCCTTGATGTTGGGGTCGGCTTCCAGGGTCTTCTGGAAGGACTTCAGGGCCACGGCACCCAGCGGCTTGTCGGCGTTCATCGGCGCCAGACCGGCATCGGTCAGCAGGTAGTTCTCGAGGAACTCGATGGCCAGATCCTTGTTCGGGCTGGCGGCGTTGATGGTGGCACCCAGTACGCCAACGAAGGCCTTGGCCGGCTTGCCTTTCAGGGTCGGCAGCTGGGCTACGCCATACTTGATGCCGCTCTTGTCCAGGTTGCTCCAGGCCCAGGGACCGTTGATCATCATGGCCACTTCGCCCTTGTTGAACTTGGCGTCCATCACACCGTAGTCGATGCCCTTCTCCAGGTGACCGGATTTGATCATCTCGGAGATGTAGCCGACGCCGGCCTTGGCACCTGCGTTGTTCACGCCGGTGTCTTTGACGTCATAGCCGGTGGCGGTCTTCTTGAAGGCATAACCACCGTTGGCAGCTACCAGGGGGTAGCTGAAGTAGGGGGTGTCATAGGCCCACATGATGGCGCGCTTGCCATTTTTCTTCAGGTCTTCGTCGATCTTGGCGATCTCTTCGAAGGTCTTCGGCGGGTTGGGCAACAGATCCTTGTTGTAAATCAGGCTGACGGCTTCTACCGCGACCGGGTAGCCATAGGTCTTGCCATCGACGGTCATGGCATCCCAGGCGAATTGCTCGAACTTGGCCTTGGTGGCGGCATTCGGGGTCACGGGAACCAGCAGACCGGACTTGACCCACTCACCGTAACGGTCGTGAGCCCAGAAGAAGATGTCCGGGCCGTTGCCGGTGGCGGCGGCTTGCTGGAATTTGACTTCAACCTGATCCGGGTGGGCAACGGTGACCTTGATGCCGGTCTCGGCTTCAAACTTCTTGCCGACTTCGGCCAGGCCGTTGTAGCCCTTGTCACCGTTGATCCAGATGGTCAGCTGACCTTCATCAATGGCAGCAGTGGCAGAGCAGGCCACGCCCAGGGTAGCCAGACCGATCAGGGATGACAGCAATTTCTTTTTCATGAGCCTTTCCTTGTATTAGTTCCGCGCTGTAAGAGCATTGTGTGCAGATGAATATTATCCCAAGCAGTCAATGCCTCACATGACACGCCTCGCATTTTTGAAATGCAATTACGTATTTTCTTCCAGAAAGTTATGAAAACATTTTCTTATTTCAGCGACTTAGGAAGGGATATCCCCATATTTTTGCCAAGATATGGAAATTAAATTACAGAAAGGAAATTAATTTACGTCACTGAAAGGGATTTCACCCCACTGAAAACCCTTTCATTCCCGATATTTTGTTCAATGTGTTAACAAAAGTACTGAGGTGGTTTCCATCTACATCACCCCCTTAAATAAAAAGGCACCGGAGCGGACTCCGGTGCCTTTTTGCAAGAAATGACGGCTGGATCACATTACGACTGGCGCAGCAATTGATCCTTGAGATTGGGCGGGACTCCCCTGATGGTCAGGGTGTCGGTCTGGGGATCGTAAAAGACCCGGCTGTTGAGCAGCTTCTGCTCGAAGCTCAGAGTCAGGCCGCCACCGGAGCCCACAAACTTGGTCAAACCCCGCAGGGTGGAACGGTCCGCCGGGAAGCGCTCCTCCAGCTCGTACTCCTGACCGATGAAGCTGTAAAAATCGAGATCCCCATCACCGGGCAATTCCGCCGACAGCTCCTTGATCTCGATCTCTTCGCCGGCGCTGGCCTGCTCGGTGCAATATTTGAATACCTGCTTCTTGTAATCATTACGCTCGGCCGGTTCGAGTTGGCGGCTGTCGCAGTAATCGTCCACCGCCTGCAGCAACCCCTTGTTCTGGATCTTGGCATCCATGCCCTCCCGGGCCCCCAGCAGATCCATGAAGAAATCCCCCAGCTTGCGACCGACCCGGCCCTTGCTGAAGGTGATATAACGACGCGAATCCCCCTGGGTTTTCCATTCGGTCAGATCGATGCGGGCCACCAGATTGAGTTTGCCGATATCCAGATACTGGATGTGGCGCAGCTCCAGCGCCTCGCTCACGGTGACGCTCTCCTTGCCTTCCAGCAGGGCGATCATCAGGTAATCCACCCCCACATAGTTGTACTTGGAAATCAGCAACACCCCCTGCTCGTCCAGGGCATGCTCCACCAGCTGCTTGACCAGCATCTGGGTCAGGTTGACGGAAAAGGGGACGAACTCGGTCTGCTCCGCCAGCAGCTGCTCCAGGGCGATGCGAAAGGCGGGGGAAGGCTGCTTGGGGGCGTCTTCCCCCTCCGCCAGCTCGGCGACGGCGGCCTCGGGATCGGCGAAGAAGCCAAAGCCCTTTCCCCCCTTGCCGTTGTAGATGCGATGCAGCTCCGCCATCAGCCCTTGTACCGCCTCGTCGGCAGGCAGGGTCTGGCTGCGGGTATCGGCGTGGGGCTGGCCATCGTTGCCCGCCCGCAGGGAGTGAAGAATGATCTTGTCGATATCGAGACTCATGTCACAAAGCCATAGTGTTAGCCGAAAGGGTGAAGTATTATAAGGCGCTTTGAACCGAGGTGAACCCAAGATTATGCCCATCGTATCAAAGTACAATAACGAGCAGTTTGACGCCCTGATGAACGACCTGATCACCGCCCTGGAGAAACACAAGGCACCGGTGGATCTCAGTCTGATGGTCCTTGGCAACCTGACCACCAACATCATCAACGGCATGGCCCCGGCCCAGCGCCAGGCGATCACCGAGAAGTTCATCCAGGCACTCACCGCCTCGGTGGGCCATCGCCACGATGCGCACTGAGTTTCTTCGCATTCTTTGATGTTTTTCAAGCAGATGGATCATTATGGTCGAAACCGGCAACCCCTATCGCGATAATGTCTCTCGCCTGATCACCTGGGGGCATTGGTTCTCCTTCTTCAACATCATCCTGGCCATGCTGATCTCGACCCGTTACCTGGGCGCCATCAGCTGGCCGTCGACCACGCTCGGCGTGACCTATCTCGTCATCAGCTGGATAGGTCATTTCTCGTTCCTGAGCTTCGTCACCTATCTGCTGACCATCTTCCCCTTGAGCTTCATCCTGCCCAGGGAGAAGCCGCTGCGCTTCATTTCATCCATCATCGCCACCCTGGCGCTGGTGCTGCTGCTTATCGACACCCAGGTGTTCCAGCTGTTCAAGTTCCACTTGAATGGCCAGGTGTGGCAACTGCTGCTGGATCAGGCGCAGACCGAAGAGGGCTCTATCTGGAGCATCATCTTCGTGGCGGTGCCCGCCATCTTCCTGCTGCAACTGCTGCTGTCGGCCTATGTGTGGCGCAAGATCAACAAGCGCAAACGCCGCCAGTACGGCAATCAGGTGGGGCTGGCCCTGCTGGTCTGCTTCATCCTGACCCATCTGGTCAACAGCTGGGCGGATGCGACCCTGTATCAACCCATCACCATGCAGCGCGCCAACTTCCCCCTCTCCTACCCCATGACCGCCAGGAGCTTCCTGGCCAAGCATGGCTGGCTCGACCTCGAGCAGTATGAGAAGAAGGCCGAAGATCAGGGAAGCGCTGAGCACCGTCTGCTCTATCCCTTGCGCCCCCTCAGCGTGAGCGCTCCCAGCGATCACAAGAACCTGCTGGTGGTGGTGGTCGACTCCCTGCGAGCCGACATGCTCAACAACATCAACATGCCCAATCTGCAACGCTACGCGGACAACCACTTCAATTTCCGCCAGCACATGAGTGGTGGCAATGATGAAGCCATGGGGATGTTCAGCCTCTTCTACGGGCTGCCCGGCCACTATTACGGGGACATCCGGGCCGACAAGCGCCCCCCCGTGCTGTTCGACGAGATGCTGCGCCAGGACTACCAGTTCGGCCTGTTCGGTGCACTTGAAGATGCCAAGCAGTATCGCCAGAGTCTGCTTGCAGGTCTGCGCAAGCAAGTCTTCGTCTCCCGCCAGACCGATGACCGCAGGCTCATCGACGACTGGCAGCAGTGGCTTGGCACGCGCACCGCGGACAGACCCTGGTTCTCTCTGGTCTATCTCTCTAGCCCGGGGGATTATCAGGTGCCCGCCAGCATCAAGGGTCCCTTCCAGCCCGAGTTGACCCGCTTCAACCCGGCCACTGCCTATCGGCCCGAGAACCTGCAGAAGCTGGAGAACCGCTACAAGAACGCGGTCTTCTATACGGATCAACTGCTGGAGCAGATGCTGACCCAACTGCAATTGCAGGGGCTTGATGATCAGACCATCGTCGTGGTCACCTCCAACCACGGTCAGGAGTTCAACGAGACCCAGAGCAACAGCTGGGGCTATGGCAGCAATTACTCGACCTATCAGGTGCAGGTCCCCCTGGTGCTGGCCTGGCCTGGCGCCGAACCTGCGCCCCAGGCGCAGGCGAGCAGCCACCTGGATCTGGTACCGACCCTGATGAAGAACATGCTGGGTGTACGCAACCCCTATCGTGACTACAGCACGGGGCGCAACCTGTTCGAAGCCAGTACACGCACCTGGCTGCTGGCGGGGGATCAGAATGACTTCGCCATCTATCAGGGCAACACCATCACCCAGTTCAACAAGCAGGGGGACTTCGAGCTGCTGGACCGCGACACCTATCGCCCCATCAAGCACGGCACCCCGGATATGGGCACCCTGATCCAGGTGATGAACGAGCTCAATCGCTTCTATCGCGCCCCCTGATCAGCGCCAGCCCACCTCCTTGAGCCCGCCCCTATGGCGGGCTTTTTCTTGCCCGCACCACGCCCGTCCTCCTGTTTCCCATGGCGTCATTCGCAAACGTACGCCACTACCTTACTGATTTATCTCTCAAAAAAGTTCAATTCGATCAATATCATAAAAACAAAATGATAATGATTGTCATTTATTGATCTGCTTGACTCCCTCTGCAATAATCCGCGCCCTCAGGCTTAAATAATAATTATTCTCAAATATGAAAATTCGACTTCTTCACTACTGGCCCATGCTGCTGTCCGGTACGGCGCTGGCTGCCAGCGATCCCGCCGGGGTCGACACAACGGACATGCCCCCCGAACTCAAGGGGCGGGAAACCATCGTGGTCAAGGGACAGCGCATCGAACAGAAGCTCTCCGACGTGTCGGGTTCCATCACCGTCATCACGGAGGAGGATCTGGATCGCCAGGTTGCCACCGAGCTCACCGATGTGTTCAAGAACGAACCCGGCGTCTCGGTGACCGGCTCCGCCGGGCGCCCCCAGAACATCATCATCCGCGGCATGGGCGGCAACCGGGTGCTCATCATCAAGGACGGGGTGCGGGTCAGCGACGGCTTTGGCGCCGACGACCTCAACGACAAGGTGGGCCGCTTCAGCTTCGATCTCGACGATGTCAAACAGATAGAGGTGGCCAAGGGAGCCGGTTCCTCCCTCCATGGCTCCGATGCCATCGGCGGCACCATCGTCATCAGCACCAAGCAGCCGGAAGATTACCTTCAGAACCAGGATGCCTATCTCGGCAGCAAGGTGCTGCACGATGGCAGCAGTGACAAGCAGAAGCTGAGCGCCACCGGCGCCGCCCGGATACGGGATACCGAACACCTGCTGCGCCTCTCCGGCTGGCAGGGGCATGAGACCGCCAACTACGACGAGAGCCGCATCCCGGCGGATCTGGATGGCATCAGCGCCTCCACCAGCTCTCGCATCCAGCTGAACGAACATCATCTGCTGCGCCTCGAACTCGACTACTTCGAGGACAACGCCGAGCGGGATCAGGGGCCGCGCGAAGTGCCCCAGCCCGATGGCAAGTGGCAGGTGCGCCAGTACCACGAGCAGGGCAGCCAACGCACCCAGGGGGGAAAGCTGGCCTGGGAAGCGAGAAACCTCGACACAATACTGGCTGACAGCCTCACCTGGAGTACCTACGGCAATCACTCGAAAAACACCGCCAACAAGCGCAGTCTGCTGCAAAACGATCTGCTGAGCGGTTATCCGCGCTATCGCAGCGAACGGGAACTCGCCACCTTCACCGAAGACAGGATTGGTACCGAGCTGGATGTGCGCCGGGATCTCGCCACCGGCCCTCTCGCCCATCAGCTCAGTTACGGCATTGAGCTCGAGCGCACCACCCACGAGCGGCCGGTGGAGAAGCTGAGTCTGGAGGCCGGCATTCCCCAACCCGGCCAGTCCGCCCCCTTCAGCCGCGCCCGTACCGACAGGGCCGGGGTCTGGCTCGGCGACGTGGCCAGCCTGGGCCAGTGGCAGTTCACCCCCACCCTGCGCATGGATCACCAGTGGCTCACGCCGCTGGACGGCAGCAACGACAGCAACCACAGCTGGCACCTCTCCCCGAGCCTGGCCACCAGTTACCGCTTCAACGACCAGTGGCGCAGCTGGCTCAGCTATGCCAACGGGTTCCGGGCGCCTTCCTACGACAAGGTGTACGGCAACATCCCCCACTACTTCGCTCTGCCGCCCTTCGAGATCATCGCCAACACAGGGCTCAAGGAGGAAACCAGCCACAGCATCGAGTGGGGGCTGAGTGGCGAGGGGGACAACTGGAGCATCAAGCCAGCGCTCTTCTACAACCGCTACTACAACTTCATCGACTGGCGCGAGGTGGGGCTGCGCCTGAGCGATGGCGTCATCCTGCGCCAATATCGCAACGTCGCCAAGGCCGAAACCTGGGGGGCCGAACTCGCCGCCAGCTACTGGCTGACCCAGGAGTGGGAGCTCGCCACCAAGCTCGGCTGGGTCGATGGCGAGGACAACAAAGGTGAAGCGCTGCGCACCCTGACGCCCCTCGAGGGCAACACCCGTCTTAGCTATCAGGCCAATGAGTGGAGTCTGGGCATTCAGGCGGACTATGCCGCCGCCATGAGCCGGGTGCCCACCTGCGGCAACAGCCTGACCGGCCGCCAGGGGGACTGCCTCGAAAGTGCCGGCTGGCTCAGTTTCGCCCTGACGGCCGACTGGCTGGTCACCGACGCCCTCAAGGTCAACCTCAAGCTCGACAACCTGTTCGACACCCGCTACACCCGCTATCAGGATGTGGCCGGGCTGGAAGCCGGGACCGATGCTTCCCTCTTCACCCAGAGCGGCCGCACCCTGAGTGCCAGCCTGCGCTACACCTTCGTGGGGATCTGATGCACAGCCTATTGATCCTGGCCAGCCTGCTGGCCACGCCGGCCCCCGCCTCTCCCCTGCCTGAGGCAACCCTGGAGGCCGCGCCCCTCATCCCCGAGCGCCCGCAACTGATGAAGGGGGAGATAGCCCGTCTCGATCCCTATGGTGGCTGGCGTGACGACAGCCGCCAGGATCCCGCCCTCCTGACGCTGCTGCGCGAGCAGAACCGCTGGACCGAGCGGCAGCTCGCCGACCAGGTGCCACTGGTGCAGCGCCTGCAGACGGAGTGGCAGGGCCGGGAGCGGGGCGATCCCGTGCCGGACGACTGGCTGAGCCAGGCTGGCAGCCAGTGGCGCATGGAGGCGGACGGCAGCCTGTGGCAACGCAGCGACGCCAATGCCGCCCCCCGAAAGCGGCTGGCTCCCCGCCAGCCGGCCGAGGGGTATTACGAGCTCGCCGCCTGGGCCCTGCACCCGGACGGGCAACTGCTTGCCCTGGCCGAAGACCGCAGGGGAGATCGGGACTACCGCATCACCCTGCTGGATCTGGCAAGTGGCGAGACACTGGCCTCTTTGCCTCACCGCGCCGGCGATCTGCTCTGGAGTCTGGATGGCAAGACCCTCTACACCCTCGCCAACGAGCGCCAGACCCTGCGCCCCTGGCGACTGCTGGCCTGGCAGGATGGCAAGGAGACCCTGGTGTATGAGGAGCGCGATCCCGCCTGGCTGCTCGGCCTCTATCGCACCACGGATCGCCGCCACCTGGTGCTGCAAAGCAACAACCACGACAGCTCGGAGCAATACCTGCTGGACGCGGGTCGGGCCGACCTGATCAAGGGGCGCGAGCGCGGCCTCGAATACTACCTGGATACCCTGGGGGACAGGGTGCTGCTCAAGAGCAACCGGGACGGCGCCCTCGGCCTCTATCAGGTGGCCGACTTGAGCCTGGTGGCGAAGGGAGAGTGGCAACGGCTCTGGTCCGGCGAGGGCCGGGAACTCGAGAAGTGGCGCCTCTTTGCCCAGCACACCGTGCTGCAATACCGCAAGGAAGGGGATGACTGGCTCGATGTGCTGGACGCCAAAGGTGCGTTGATCCACAGCCTGCCGCTCACCGATGGCGCAGGCACGGCTTGGATCCAGGGCAGCCAGGAACCGGCCAGCGACAAGGTGCTCATTCGCCGCCAGGGGATGGCCGAGCCACCTCACCAGCGCTGGCTGGATCTCGCCTCCGGCACCTGGGAGGGGACACCCGAGAGCAGGGACACCTCCCCCTATCAGAGCGAGCGACGCTGGATCGCGGGTAAGGATGGGGTCAAGGTGCCTGTCTCCCTGGTCTGGCGCAAGGGCATTACCCACCCCAGGGCACTGCTGCTCTACGGCTATGGGGCTTACGGCACCCCCATGCGCCCCTACTACCAGCCCCGGGTGCTGAGCCTGCTGGATCGCGGCTTCGTCTACGCCATCGCCCATGTGCGCGGGGGCGGTCTGCTCGGCGAATCCTGGTACCGGGAGGGTCGTGGCCGTGACAAACAGCACAGCGTGGATGATTTTCTCGCCGTGGCCGATGCCCTGGCCCAGGATCCCGCCATCGATCCCGCCCGGCTGTTTGCCATGGGTGGCAGCGCCGGCGGCCTGCTGGTGGCAGCGGCACTCAACCAGGCGCCCACCCGTTTCGCCGGGGCCGTGCTGCAAGTTCCCTTCGTCGACCTGCTGGGCACCATGCAGGATCCCGAGCTGCCCCTCACCCGGCAGGAGTACGCCGAGTGGGGCAATCCGGCCATCCCGGGTGACTATGCCGCGATGCGCCGCCTGAGCCCCTATGACAACCTGCACAAGGCCCCTTATCCCCCCGTCTATGTGACGGGCGGCCTGCACGACAGTCAGGTGCCCTACTGGGAACCCCTCAAGTGGATAGCCCGCCTGCGATCCCATAGCACGGGAACAGGCCCCTATCTGCTGCGCACCGAACTCGACGGCGGCCACCTGGGCGCCCCCCGAACGGCGGCGCTGCGTGCGGCGCAGGAGTTTGCCTTCCTGCTCACCCTGGCGGGCGTCAACCACTGACCCCTTGTCCTCTTTTTCTGGAGTGAACCATGAAACCCTCTTCCCTGGCCCTCTGGCTGGCGGCAACCCTGATCTCATCGCCGCTGCTGGCGGCCGATCTGCAGTTTGTCGATGAACCACCCCTGACCACGACGCCGAAGCGCTGGCTCGAGCAGCGCCTCGGTGTGCTCCTCGCCCCCGATTACGACAGGGCCAGCCTGCTCGGCCACCATTACAGCTTTCGCCAGCGGGTGAACGGCCTGCCGGTGGCCGCCACCCAGGCCGCCATCAGTGTCGACGGGGACGGTCGCCCCTGGCGCCTCTACCACAACCTGCGCCCCTTGCAGAGCACAGCGCCCGGCTGCGATGCCAGCGGCACCCTGGATCCCCTGCTCGCCACCCTGCGCACCGACGGCAACCAGATAGAGACGCTGGGGCCGGTCGAAGCCTGGTACTGGCGAGACGGCGATACCCTGGTGCCTGCCCTGCGCCAGCGGGTGCGCGAGCACAAGGCAGGCAATGCCAAGGCCAGCCAGGTGCAGCTGTTTGCCCGTTGCGACGGGGAGCAGGAGCTTGGCCGTCTCGGGGATCAGGCAACAACCCACCCTCTGCATGTCGCCGACGCAGGCGATCAGCAGGTTCAGGCCCGGGTGTTCGACCCCGATCCCCGCACCCGCCTGCAGGACGCCAGCCTGGTCTGGCACGACGCGCTGGTACTGGCAGAGGCCGCCTACCAGGATCCGGTTCCCCTGCCGGTGAGCCTGCAAGCCGGGCAGTATCGCCTGAGTGGCCCCCATGCCAGGGTGGTGGATGTCATGGCCCCCGAATCGGCCCCCTACAGCAGCAGTGACGTGCAGGGTTTTCGCCTGACCCGTGACGATCGCGGCTTTGCGGACATCAACGCCTACTACCATCTGGATCTCGCCCAGCGCCACCTCAAGGCGCTCGGTTTCACCGATCTCATCCCCGGGGCACTCGACATCGACACGGACGCGGGCTTTCAGGACAACTCCCTCTACGATCCGTTCGAACGCAGGCTGGAGCTGGGTCGCAGCGGCGTGCCCGATGCCGAGGATCCCATGGTCATCTGGCACGAGTTCGGCCACGGGGTGCAGCACCACATCCTGCCGGATCTCGGGGAAGAGGGAGACTGGGGGGCCATCGGCGAGGGCTTTGGCGACTACCTGGCCGCCAGTCATCGTCAGCGCAGCGAAGCCGGTCGCCAGTTCGAACCCGCCATGGTGTTCAACTGGGATGCCCGCTTCACCGACCGCACCCCACGCCAACTCGACGATCTGCGCGCCCGCTACCATCCGGACTACCGCTACCCGGCCCACCGCACCATCAACGGCAGCAACGGGGATCAGCTCTGGGGCACCCCGCTGTTCCAGGCCCTGCTGACGGCGGTGGCCGAGCACGGTGAGGCGGCCAGGGACGAGTTTGATCGCGTCATCATCGAATCCCACTTCGGCCTGGGGCCGGCCATTCGCATGCCGCAGCTGGCCCGGATCACCGTGGATACTGCCGCCCGTCTCTACCCGACGCGAGCCTATGCCCGTCTGCTGGAGCAGGCATTTCGCCAGCACGGGCTGCTGCAAGCTCCCGTCAATATCGCCCTCGCCGAGGGGAGCGCCATCCCGCTGGGGCAGCGCCAGTCGGTGCAGCTGACCCTCAGCAACCCGGGCAAAGAGGAAGTGACCCTCAACGAGCTGGCCCTCACCCTGCCAACCGGGTTGCAGGCCGATCCTGACAACTGGCAACCAGCGACCCTGGCCGCCGGTGCCAGCATGACCACCACCCTGCGCCTGCTGGCCCAGAGCCCGCTCGCCTGCGGCGACGAGGCGAGCCTCTCGGTGAATCTCGCCATGAGCGGTACCAGCCCCACCGAGCGCCAGTGGCAGCAATCCCTGACCCTGCCCATCGGCACCCCCGTCATCAGCCGGGCCAGTGGTCGGTCACAGCGACTGAACGATGCCCAGAGCGAGGAGGTGCGCGGCCTGAGCGAAACCAGCCTGCTGCTGGAGAAGAGCGATGCCCGTGTGAGCGACAGGCTGCAACTGAGCCTGGATCTGCAGCACGAGGCGCTGGATGAGCTGGAGATCTGGCTCAGCTCCCCCGCCGGCACCCGGGTCCAGATCTGGGACAAGGGTTACAGCCCCCTGCCGAGCCTGAAAGGGGTCTTCCCGACCGAGTTGCAGTCCCTGCAACCCTTCAGCGCCTTCGAAGGAGAACCCCTGGCCGGTCGCTGGACCCTGGAGGTGGTGGACAGCAAACCGGGCAATCAGGGTCTCCTGAACGGGTGGAGCATCAGTCAGCGTACCGGCGCCCAGTGCGGCAACACCGTGCCCGTGCCGGATGACGGCATCATCCGCTTCGATACCTCGGACAGCAGTGGCGGGGGGGCCTTCCCTCTGCTCTGGCTGCTGCCGCTGGCCCTGTGGCGCCGTCTGCGTCGCCTCTGACTCTCCCTATATAAAGAAGAGAGGGGCCAAGGCCCCTCCAAGGACACACCATGACCATGAGAATGACCCCGATCGTCTGCCTGCTGGCCCCCCTGCTCAGCGCCTGTGGCGGCGGTTCGGACGAGGCTCCCCTGACCGCGCCGGACTACCGCCTGACGGTCAGCCTGCCCGCTGCGGGCACCCTGTGCATCAACCTGAACCAGAACGACGGCTGCGAAGCCAATGAGCCCGCCGTCAGCGGCGAGGCCGGCGCCCACTCCCTGACCCGGCGCCACCCTGATCTGCTCACCACTCCCCTGCTGTTCATTCCGGCGGATCCCGCCGCCCTGCCCCTGGCCCACCCGGCGGCTCGCCAGGACAACCAGCACCTCACCCCCAGCCCCCTCAGCACCCTGCTGCAGACGCGTATCTCGGACGGGCTGCCACCGGCTCAGGCCCTGACGGACGTGCTGCTCGCCCTGGCCCCCCTTCACCCCGGCCCAGATCTGGCGGCACTGGCGCAGCTGGGCGACTTCAACCGCGCCCTCGCCGAGCTGGCCCTCGCCGCCTTAGATGACAAGGCCACCCTGCCCACCTTTGCCGCCAGCGAACGCCGCCTGCAGATCTGGCAGGGGCTGGTCACCCTGCTGCCCGAGCTCGCCCGGCACTTTGCCGCAAGCCCCGAGCTACTGAGCCAGCAGGCCAGACTCGCCGCCGTGCTGATGCAGCAGCAACCCCGGGCGTTGGTGACCGCAGGTGGCGTCACCACCTACACGGACGGGGTGGATTATCTGCTCGACCAGGAGCCTGCGGATCACCCGGGCCAGGAGGCGAGCCTGGGCCAGGCGCCCCTGCGCTATCGCAAGCTGGACGGCAAGGGGCAACCCCTGGCGGACAATGCCGACGAGTGGGAGTGCGTGGAGGATCTCAACACCGGCCTCGTCTGGGAGAAGAAGCTGGCGGATCCGGACAGTCCGAGGGATCTGCACCGCACCTTCGCCTGGGAGTTCGACGACTATCACCCGACCCAGGAGGAGCGGGATTACGCCTGTCCCGAGGGGGAGGCCATCTGCACCACGGAGCAGTACCGTCAGTGGCTCAATGCACAGCAACTGTGCGGCATCACCCACTGGCGCCTGCCCCACGCCCGTGAGCTGATGAGTTTGCAGCACTACGGCTCCCTCGCCCGCCAGGATGGCCAGCTCGTCACCCTGGATGTGCGCTACTTCCCCGATGTCGGCACCGGACTCAATGGCTTCGATGGCTATTACTGGAGCCAGACCCTGACCCCGTCCCGCCGGCTGGAGAGCGCGCCTCTGAGCGCCATCGCCCACATCTTCCTCGGCGAGGACGCCGGTGCCGACTATCCCACCCCAGTTCAAAACAGCAATGACGCCAACGGTCTGCAACTGCGCCTGGTGGCCGAGGTAACCCGATGAACAAGTATCTTCTGACCCTGCTGCTCACCCTGTGCAGCCCCCTGGCACTGGCCATCGCCATCTGCGACGACGCCCTGCCCCGTACCAGTCCCACCGCCCGTTTCCAGGATCACGGCAACGGCACCGTCACCGACAGGGGCACCGGTCTGACCTGGATGCGCTGCCAGCTCGGCCAGACCTGGCGCAACCAGAGCTGCGAGGGGGAACCTACCCGCCTCTACTGGCAACAGGCACTGCAGACGGCGGAACGGATCCGTACCGAACCGAGCCATGCCCTGTATGGCTTTGGTGGTCATCACGACTGGCGCCTGCCCACCATCAAGGAGCTCGCCAGCATTCTGGAGTCCGCCTGTTACAAACCGGCATTGAACGAAACCATCTTCCCCCGCGCCATGGCCGGGGATGGCAAGGAGGTGAACGACGGCTATGTCTATCTCTGGTCCTCCACCCCGGTGCCGGCCCTTCAGGGCGTCGCCTACCTGGACATCACCAGCGGCTCCGTCGCCCAGCGCGCCCCCCGCGCCTGGGCGAAACAGGTCCTGCTGGTGAGGTGACAGCCTGACCATGGGGGCCACCCGGCCCCCTGTTTGACACGAGACAAGAAGCGCCAGGGTGACCCTGGCCGTCAAAAAAGCATCAAATTGCGTCATGTGATGCCTGTTCAGGGCGGTTTTGCACGCCGCAGCGCTGGCATGAAACCGGCAGAGCGGTTAGTCTAGCGGCGTTGAACCAATCCCAAGAGGTACAGATGAAAACCGTGTTGCGTTTTAGCCTGCTGGGCGCCTTGCTATTGGGTGGCCATGCCTTCGCCGCCGAACCGAAAAAATTTGATATCAGCATGTTCCCCGCCGCCGAAGTGAACCAGGAACGTGTCGTGATCCGTCTGCCGGAAGTCGAGAACGAAGCCGACATGATGGTCGAGCTGCAAGTCGGCAAGAAGATGCTGGTCGACTGCAACCTGCCCCGCTTCGCGGGCAATCTGGAACAGCACAGCGTCAAGGGCTGGGGTTACAACTACCTGACTCTGGGCCAGGTCACCGGCCCCGTCAGCACCCTGATGGCCTGCCCGGACGGCCAGAAGAAGGAGAGTTTCGTCCAGATCTACGGTCAGGGCTTCTTCGTGAACTACAACTCCAAGCTGCCCTTCGTCATCTATGTGCCCCAGGAGTACGAGGTGCGCTATCGTCTGTGGCGTGCCGACAACCTGGCACAGCCAGCCATGATTGAGTGAGTGCCGCGCACTCGGGTTCAGCTCAGTCATGATGATAAGAAGGCGCCATACGGCGCCTTATTTTTAGCGTCCGAGCCCGTTTTTGAGCGGTTTTTCCTGTACAAAATCTGACATAACTCCACTATTTTTCAGGCTTTTTTGTGCAGCACACCGCAAAATGCCCCCTCGGGATGCGACAAACTCTGTTCGATAAAAGATATTTATTAACATAGTAAGAAAATTGATTTTGCACTCTGCGACGGCCTGATGATACTTGCCCGCAAAGGTCAAACTAACCAGAACAAGAGCACTATGAGCTTCGAATCAGACAAGCGTTTCAACGACTTCAAACATTTTCCCCGTGGCCTGCGTCGCAGTGGCGAATTCACCGTGGCCGAAGCGGACAGTCTGGAAAAATATGGCACCGTGATGCTGGCGCTCTATCAGGGCAACCTGGCCCCGCGCGATGACGTAGAAAGTGCCTTTATCGAACAGGTCAAATCCGGCGCAGCCGGCAACAACCCCCACGCCAAGGTGTGGTTCAAATACCTGAAGGTGATTGGTCCCAAGCGCGTGCACCGTCTGTGCACCGTCGCAGGCGGCGCCAATGAAGATGCGGGTGGCAGCTTTGAAGGCGGCGGTGGCGGCAGCGACGAGTCCCTCGATTAATGGATACCGAGCTGCTTCGGACCTTCATCGAGGTCAGCAAGACCCGGCACTTTGGCCGGGCGGCTGAAAATCTCTACCTGACCCAGTCGGCGGTGAGCTTCCGGATCCGCCAGCTCGAGCAGCAACTCGGGGTCAGTCTGTTTGCCCGTCATCGCAACAACATCCGCCTGACTGCCTCCGGTGAGCGTCTGCTGCCCTACGCAGACGCCATTCTGCATACTTTGGGGCGCGCCAAGCAGGACGTGGCCCTCTCCCCCGGTTTCAGCCAGCAGCTTGCCATCGGCGCCCCCGCCGTCTTCTGGGAGCTCGACTTCAACGACTGGCTCAACCATGTCTATGCCCTGGCCCCCGGCCTCGCGGTGCGCCTCGAAACGGCCTCCCGCGAGCACCTCTGTCGCCAGTTGCTGGAGCGCTCCCTCGATCTCGCCCTGCTCTCCGAGCCGACCAAGATCGACGAGATTGCCCTGCACCCCATCGGCGAGCTGGTGTTCGAACTGGTGAGCCGGGAGCCAGCCGCAAACGCCGACAGCCTGATGCAGATGCCCCACATTCATCTCGACTGGGGCACCAGCTTCGAACCGCCATCGAGCCGATTGCAGAGCCTGCAGAAGACCCCAGTTCTGCATTCGAGCTCCGCCAGCATGGCCCTGCAATTCGTGCTGGCCAACGGCGGCGCCGCCTACTTGCCAAGGCGCATGGTGAGCCCCTTCCTGGAGCAGGGGCAGCTTCATCTGGTGGAAGGGGGCCAATCCCTGAGCCGCCCGCTCTACCTCGCCTATCTGGAGAAATCCGACCGCCGGGAGCTGATCGATCAGCTGCTGACCCTGCCGCTGGGCTGGCATGACGCCGACTTGCGCCAACCGCCTGCCGAATGAAAGAGGGCGATTTCACGCCCAGACCTCTGTTTTCATCTACCCTGGTTATCGGTGCAGCACAAACAACATGAAAAAGGGGCCATCAGGCCCCTTTTGTATGGATGTCTTTGTGCATCAGCCGTGATGGCGACGGTCGTTGGCCTGGGCCAGCAGGGTGCGGCTCTCGCGCAGGAACTCCTCCGCCCGCTCGCCGAAGAAGCCGGAGACCTGGCTGAAGGCCTCGATGAAGCCCTCCCTGTCGCCCCGCTCCAGCAGGCCCAGCGCCTCGCCGAAGTTCTGGTAGTAGCGGCGGATCATCGCGAGGTTCTGGGGCGACGACAATATGATGTCGGCGTAGAGATGGGGATCCTGGGCGAACAGCCGTCCCACCATGGCCAGCTCCAGCCGGTAGATGGGAGAGCTTAAGGCAAGCAGGCGGTCGATGTTGGCCTGCTCGCGGGAGAGATGCCAGCCGTAGGCAAAGGTGGCAAAGTGGCGCAGCGCCTGAATAAAGGTCATTGCCTCGTCGTGGGCCCTGGCCTCCACCTGCTGCAAACGCGCCCCCCAGATGGTCATCTGTTCCAGCAGCCACTGGCTGGCGGCGGGATCGCGTCCCTGACAGCAGACGATCACCTGCTTGGCGAGGCTCGCCACGTCCGGCCCGAACATGGGGTGCAGCCCCAGCACCGGCCCCTGGTGTACCGCCAGCATATGGGCAAGCGGTTCACTCTTGACGCTGGTCACGTCCACCAGCAGGCAGTTCTCAGGCAGGTTGCCGAGCCGGTCGATCACCTGGCAGGTGACGTCGATGGGCACCGCCACCATCACCAGTCCGGCGCCGTGCAGGATCTCGTCGGCGCGCGGCCAATCGGCCTGACCCAGGGTTTCGACCCGGTAGCCCGAGAGGCTGAACAGGTTGCCGAACAGGCGGCCAAGCTGCCCCTGGCCACCGATGATCACCACCTTGCCGAGCTCAGGCTTCATGCACTTGAAGTGGTGCTCCTTGTCGCTGGCGGACTCCAGAATATAGGACTCGCGCATCACCCGGCGCAACACATCCTCGATAAGGTCCCCCGGCACCCCCAGTGCCTCAGCCTCGGCGCGGCGGCGGGCCAGCATGCTCGCCTCCCGATCCGGTGCATAGATGGGCAGGCCGTGCCGGCTCTTCACTTCCCCCACTTCCCCCACCAGGGCGAGACGGGCAGCCAGCAGATCAATCAGCTGCTTGTCCACCGCATCTATCTTGTCCCTGAGGGCATTCAACTCTTCCGCCATGTCCAGTCCCTGCTGGCGCCGCCCGCAGCGACGCCCTGTCATTCAAGAGGCAACAAGGTATCACTGCGTGGGCAGTGATACCTCGATGGTTCAATCAGTTACAACAAGATACCACGGCTTATGCCGATGTTCTGGCCAAAAGTGGTGCCGCCAGCTGGCTGTGGCAGCGGGCCAGCAGCGCATCCGTGGTCTCCCAGTCGATGCAGGCATCGGTGATGGAGACGCCGTAGCGCATCTCGCACTTGGGCTGCTCGCTGGACTGGTTGCCTTCGAACAGGTTGGATTCGAGCATCACCCCGATGATGGAGCGGTTGCCCTCCTGGATCTGGTGAATGACGTTGTCGGCCACCTTGGGCTGCAGCCGGTGATCCTTGCTGGAGTTGCCGTGGCTGCAATCCACCACCAGACCGGGCAGCAGGCCCGCCTTCTCCAGCGCCTCTTCCGCCAACGATACATTGACCGAGTCGTAGTTCGGGTGCTTGCCGCCGCGCAGGATCACATGGCCATCCGGGTTACCCTGGGTCTGCAGCAGCGCGACCTGACCCTGCTGGTTGATCCCCATGAAGGCATGAGGACTGGAAGCGGCCTGCAGCGCATTGATGGCGGTGCCGAGGTTGCCGTCGGTGCCGTTCTTGAAGCCGACCGGCATGGAGAGGCCGGACGCCATCTCCCTGTGGGTTTGGGATTCGGTGGTGCGGGCACCGATGGCCGACCAGGAGAAGAGCTCCGCCAGGTATTGCGGGCTGATGGGGTCGAGCGCCTCGGTCGCCAGCGGCAACTCCAGCTCGGCCAGCCAGCAGAGCAGCTCGCGGGCGCGGTGCAGACCCAGCTCCACGTCAAAGGTGCCGTCCAGGTTCGGATCGTTGATAAAGCCCTTCCAGCCGACCGTGGTGCGCGGCTTCTCAAAGTAGACCCGCATGACAATGTAGAGAGAGTCCTGATAGGCATCATGCAGCGCTTTGAGTCTGGTTGCGTACTCTTTGGCGGCGTCCATGTCGTGGATGGAGCAGGGACCACAGATCACCAGCAAGCGGTGATCGCGACGGTGGATGATGTCGGCGATGGTATTGCGGGCCCCTTGCACGAATGCCAGCGCGCGATCGGAGATGGGCAGTTTCTCCTTGAGCTGGGCAGGCGTGATCATCACTTGTTCGGACTGGATATGGATGTTGTTCAGGGGATCTCTTTGCATTTTCTCATTCTCTCTACTGTTTCAAGCCAAGGGTGCTGATCGTTCATTTATGTTTACACAAGTCAGCACTTTGTTACGCAACCGCCCCCACCTTACCAAGGAAAAACAAACAATCAAGTGAAACTAGCGTCTTTGCACGCTAACAGATGGATAAATGACCAAGAAAGCAGAATGAAACAACTCAAAAGTAGCGACTCGCGAGGCCAGAACAGCCTCAAATCGTAAACATTAAATTACACCCACCCATTTCAATATCATCTATCTGCCCCCTCTCATGACCCCTTATCCGGCCCCTCATCCCGGCGATAATGCCGGGCACAAAAAAGCGGGGCACCTGGCCCCGCTTGCATTCCCGTGTTGCTCTTCTTTTATTATTTGCCGTGGGCCTTGATAGCCTCGACCGCCTTGTCGGGGAAGTCGCTGAATACCCCATCCACATCGGCCTGGTAGAGGAAGATGTTGAGCAGGTCGGTGAAGTCTTTCGCATAGGCCGGGATCTGCCCCTCATCCTGACGGAAGGTATAAGGATGCACCTTGAGGCCGGCCGCGTGGGCCTCTTTCACCATGCCGGTGAAGACCGGCTTGCCAGGAGTGCCCGGCTCGGTCACCACCATGGGTTTCCAGGGACCGATCCCCTCGGCATAGGTGGCGATGGTCTTCATGGCCCCCGGCTTGAACATCCAGTCATAGCTGTAGGGGGTCGCCTTGCCCTTGGCGTCATAGACCATGGTCTCGTTCCAGTCGGTCTCGGCCATCAGCTGCACCAGCTTGAGATCCATGCCCATGGCGGGCATCAGCTCGCCGTTGATGCGCTTGAGCTCATTGGCATCGAAGCACTGCAGATAGACCTTGTCGCTCTTGCTGGTGTAGCCGTACTCCTTGAGCACGTTCAGCACCGCCCTGGAGATGTCCTTGCCCTCGTGGCGGAACAGCCATGGAGCCTTGATCTCCGGGTAGATGCCGATGTGCTTGCCGGTGCTCTTGTTGAGCCCCTGGATCATCTCGATCTCTTCCTGGAAGGTGTGGATCCTGAAGCTGGACTTCCACAGCGGGAAGCGCGCCGGATAGACCGGCACCTGCTTGCCGTCCACCAGCTGGAACGGCTCAGTCATGCGCAGGGAGCGCACCTCGTCCAGGGTGAAATCCACCACATAGTAGCGACCGTCCGGGCGGGCCCGGCCGGGGAAGCGCTCGGCCACGTCCGTGATGCCATCGAGGAAGTGATCGTGCATCACCACCAGCTGGTCATCCTTGGTCATCACCAGGTCCTGCTCCAGATAGTCAGCGCCCATGCCATAGGCCAGGGCCTTGGATTCCAGGGTGTGTTCCGGCAGGTAACCGGAGGCACCCCGGTGGGCGATCACGATTTTGCCTTCGTCGGCCGCCAGTGCGGGCAGCGCCAGGGCGGCCCCGAGGCCAAGGGCTATCAGGGTACGGTGAGGTTGCTTCATCAAGAGGTCTCGTTGTTATGGTGTGTAGGATGCAGGTAATTGTTATAGCAGGGGTTTATTGCAGTTTGACGGCGGGCGGCAAAGGCCGCCCGCCATGGGTCATCAGCAGGCTTCGGGCAGGGCGTGGTGGTGCTCGAGCAGCCAGGCAGCCAGCTGCTGCTGTTCGGACTCCGACAGGCGCAGCCCCAGCTTGCTGCGGCGCCACAGGATGTCCTCCAGGGAGTGAGCCCATTCGCGCGCGATGAGATAGCGCACTTCGGATTCATACAGCCCGGCGCCAAAGTGCTGGCCGCGCTCCTCCTTCAGCCAGAGGCGGGCATGAGCGCCATAGGCTTCGGCGATGCGCAGGGCGCTGCGATCGTCGAGCCAGTCGAATTCCAGCGCAAAGGCACGCGCCAGTTCACGCACCGAGCAGTCGAACTCGCCACCGGGCAGCCGGCAGGAGGCGGTCCAGTCCTCTCCCATCTGGCTGAACCAGGGCTTGAGCTTGTTGCAGGCGGCCTGGGCCAGCTTGCGATAGGTGGTGAGCTTGCCGCCAAACACCGACAAGAGCGGCGCGCCGTCGGATTCACCACTGAGCTCGAGCGTGTAGTCCCGGGTCACCGCCTGAGGTGAATCGGACTCGTCGTCACACAGGGGGCGCACCCCGGCATAGGTCCACACCACGTCTGCCGGGCTTATCTGCCTGGTGAAGTGGGCATTGACCACCTTGCACAGGTAGTTGATCTCGGCATCGCTGATCTTGGCTTCCCGCGGGCTGCCTTTGTGCTCCACGTCCGTGGTGCCGATGAGGGAATAGTCCTGCTGGTAGGGGATGACGAAGACGATACGGTTGTCCTCGTTTTGCAGGATGTAGGCCTCTTCGCGCTCATGGATGCGCGGCACTATCATGTGGCTCCCCTTGATGAGGCGAATGCCGCGGGGGGATTTCTCGCTCAGGCTCTCGTCATAGAAGGTCTTGACCCAGGGGCCCGCCGCATTGACCAGACCACGGCAGCTGACGGTGAACTGCTCGCCCCCTTCCCGCTCCAGCGTCAGGGTCCAGTGCTTGGATCCGCGCACCGCCTTGACGCAGCGGGTACGGGTCTGGACATCGGCGCCCTTGTCCCGCGCCAGCATGGCATTAAGCACCACCAGCCGGGCGTCGTCGACCCAGGCGTCCGAGTATTCAAAGCCCTTGTTGATACCGCTCTTGAGACCGTCCTGCGGCAGGAAGCGCAGGCCGCAGCTCCCCTTGAGCTTGTCCCGCTTTGCCAGGTTGTCATAAAGGAAGAGACCGGCGCGGATCATCCAGGCCGGACGCAGGTGCGGGCGATGAGGCAGACGAAAACGCATGGGACGGGCGATGTGGGGAGCCATACCGAGCAGGACCTCCCGCTCCGCCAGCGCCTCTTTCACCAGCCGGAATTCGTAATGTTCGAGATAGCGCAGGCCGCCGTGGATCAGCTTGCTGGAGTTGGACGAGGTGGCAGAGGCGAGATCGCTCGCCTCGAACAGCGCCACCTTCAGCCCCCGCCCCGCCGCATCTGCCGCGATGCCGACCCCGTTGATGCCGCCGCCGACGACGACCAGATCATAATGTTCGCTCATGTTCACCTACTTTCTTATTTTGTGTTTGCCATGACAGCAATGTTTGATTTCGCTCATATTAGAACATGAAAAACCAATAAACGAACATTTCGTGAGAGAAATGTGATCGCGATTGTTTTCACAATGCTAAAAATGCTGCCAGTCGGTGACGGCCTGGCCAGGCTAAGGTCTGCCGGAAACAGCCATTTCGGGCAGGGAGGAGAACAAAGAGTCCCGGATGGGGGCGCCCATGGGGCAAGGTGATGAACGCGATGGCGTGAATCCCTCGCAGGCGCCTGGCGTCGGTGCAAACCGGGTGCCCGAGTGCGGGGACAACATCAGGGGTCAAAGAAGGTGTGTCAGCGCCAGGAACTGGCCGCTTAGGCGCCGCAAGGGAGACGCCGCAGGCCGGGAGGGGGCAGAAAAAAAAGCGGCCGCCCCGAGGCGGCCTGATGCCTGTACGGGGAAGCTCAGCAGATATGGCAGGCGATCTGATGCTGGGACATCAGTCGCATCAGCTTCTCCGGCGGCTCCTGATCCGTGAACAGGGCGTGGATCTGGTTGAGGTTGCCGAGGTTGACCATGGCGTTGCGGCCAAACTTGGTGTGGTCGGCGGCAAGGAACACCTGGCGGGAGTGGGCGATGATGGCCTGGGCGATCTTCACCTCGTGATAGTCGAAATCGAGCAGGGAACCGTCGCTATCGATGCCCGAGATGCCGATGACGCCGTAGTCCATGCGAAACTGGCCGATGAAGTCGCGGGTCGCCTCCCCGACAATGCCGCCATCCCGGTTGCGAATTTCGCCGCCGGCGATGATGACGGTGAAGTCATCCTTGGCGGTCAGGATGCTGGCGACGTTCAGGTTGTTGGTGACCACGCGCAGCTCCCGGTGGTCGAGCAGGGCCCGGGCGATGGCCTCGGTGGTGGTGCCGATGTCGATAAAGAGCGACGAGCCGTCGGGGATGTTGGCGGCCACTTCCCGGGCGATGCGCTCCTTCTCCTTGAGCTGCATCACCTTGCGGGCGCTGTAGGCGGTGTTGACGGTGCTCGAATGCAGTGAGGCCCCGCCGTGATGGCGCCGGATCTTGTTCTGTTCGGCGAGATCATTGAGATCCCGGCGAATGGTCTGGGGGCTGACGTCAAAATGGGTCACCAGATCGTCGGTCGAGACGAAACCCTGCCGGGTCAGGACGTCCAGGATCTCCAGATGTCGTTGGGTTTGCTTCACGCTTGCACTCCGCAGATGAGACGAAAAAAGGCCCCGGCAGGTGCGGGGCCTTTGGCAGTGTACCTGATCCCTTTTCCAATCGATAAGGGCAGGATCACGTTTTATGCCTTATGGGCAGCCGCCTTGGCGGCAATCGACTCGTTCTCGTGCTTGAGGGTCATGGCCAGCAGGATGATGGAGAGCACGCAGGAGACGGTGAGCACCATGAAGCCGCCGTCCCAGCCGAAGTGGTCAACGGTATAGCCCAGCATGGCGTTGGCCGCGACCGCGCCACCCAGATAACCGAACAGGCCGGTGAAGCCCGCCGCGGTACCGGCCGCCTTCTTGGGCGCCAGCTCCAGGGCGTAGAGGCCGATCAGCATGACGGGGCCATAGATGAGGAAGCCGATGGCGACCAGGGCCATCATGTCGATGGTCGGGTTGCCCGCCGGGTTGAACCAGTAGACCAGCACGGAGAGGGTCACCAGCACCATGAACAAGATGCCTGCCGGGGCACGGCGGCCCTTGAACATCTTGTCGGAGATCCAGCCGCACAGCAGGGTGCCCGGGATCCCCGCCCACTCATAGAGGAAGTAGGCCCAGGAGGAGTGATCCACGCTGAAGTCCTTGGCCTCTTTCAGATAGGTGGGCGCCCAGTCCAGCACGCCGTAACGGATGAGGTAGACGAAGGCGTTGGCGATGGCGATGTACCAGAGCAGCTTGTTGTGCAGCACGTACTTCATGAAGATCTCCTTGGCGGAGAACTCCTGCTCGTGGCTTTCGTTGTAATCCTTCGGGTAGTCGTTCTTGTACTCCTCGATGGGGGGCAGACCGACCGATTGCGGGGTATCGCGCATCACGAAGAAGGCGATCACCGCGATGGCCGCCGCCGCCGCCGCAGGCACATAGAAGGCGCTGCGCCAGTCGTTGAACCAGCCCATGCCGAGGATGAACAGGGGGCCTATCATGCCGCCGCCCACGTTGTGGGCCACGTTCCAGACCGAGACGATCTCACCCCGCTCCTTCTGCGACCACCAGTGCACCATGGTGCGACCGCAGGGAGGCCAGCCCATGCCCTGTGCCCAGCCGTTCAGGAACAGGAGCACGAACATGATGCCAATGCTGGAGGTAGCCCAGTGCATGGTCCCCATCATGAACATGATGCCTGCCGAGAGCAGCAGACCGGCGGAGAGGAAGTAGCGCGCGTTGGATCTGTCCGACACGTTCCCCATCAGGAATTTGGAGAGACCGTAAGCGATGGAGACGCCGGAGAGGGCCAGACCCAGATCCCCACGGGAGAAGCCCTGCTCGATGAGGTAGGGCATCGCCAGACTGAAGTTTTTCCGTACCAGGTAGTAACCCGCATACCCGAAGAAGATCCCGAAGAACACCTGCCAACGCATGCGTTTGTAGAAGGGATCCACCTTGTCGGCCGGCAGCCGGTCGATATGGGGTGCAGGCCTGAAGAGACTAAGCATGTTCTGCTTCCTTTTATTGTTGTTCTGGGCGGTTGAGGACGCCCCGCTCATGCCGGCGATCAGACGCGTCTTGATTCGCAAGCGAGCCTATTGTGCTCATTTGTGAACATTTAATCTGTGATGAGCGCTAAATTATTGCAGTTTTATTACAAAAATTGTGACGCAGTGAGTGAACGCGCATCCAGGGTCAGCCCACGCATGGCGTGGCTTTTGGCTACTCACTAAGGAGTAATATGGCCGACAACTGTTGCTTTTCGTCACATTTTCTTAGCAATGAATGGGATCTTGCCCACATTTCCGGTGGCGGGGGTATGGTGAATTGACGCAGAAGGTTTATTTTCTCTCTCGTCCAAGAACGAGCGCAAACGAGCATAACGTTTGCGCAAGCTCAAAAAACAAGAAGAAACGTTTTCGGGCGCAATGAATGGAAATGGAAGATAACAAAACGGAACATCAAACCTACTGTGGGTGGATATAAGGAATAACAACTATGAGCATACAAAGACCCAATACCCTGCTTGGCGAGTGCCTTGCCGAGTTTATCGGCACAGGCCTGCTGATCTTCTTCGGCGTCGGTTGCGTGGCCGCCCTGGTGCTGGCTGGCGCCAACTTCGGGCAATGGGAAATCTCCATTACCTGGGGCCTGGGTGTCGCCATCGCCATCTATGTCACCGGTGGCATCTCCGGTGCCCACCTCAACCCTGCCGTGACCCTGGCCCTGATGACCTTCTGCGGCTTTGACAAGCGCAAGGTGGTGCCCTTCATCATCGCCCAGATAGCCGGGGCCTTCGCCTCCGCCGCCCTGGTCTACGCCCTCTACAGCAACCTGTTCACCCAGTGGGAGCTGACCCACAACGTGGTGCGCGGCAGCGTCGAGAGCCTTGGCACCGCTGGCATCTTCTCCACCTACCCCAATGCCCTGCTCTCCAACATGCAGGCTTTCGCGGTCGAGATGGTGATCACCGCCGTCCTGATGCTGGGCATCATGGCACTGGGTGACAACAACAACGGCGCCCCCAAAGGCTTCGCCGCCGCCCTGCTCATCGGTATCCTGATCGCGGTGATCGGCGCCTCCCTCGGCCCCTTGACCGGCTTTGCCATGAACCCGGCCCGTGATTTCGGCCCCAAACTGTTCGCCTTCGTGGCTGGCTGGGGTGACGTGGCCCTGACCGGTGGTCGTGACAACCCCTACTTCTGGGTCCCCATCCTTGGCCCCATCGTCGGCGCCCAGATCGGTACCGCCCTGTATGTGAAAGTGCTGGCTCCCTGCGTCCCGGGCAACCGCGTCGCCACCGAAGAAGCCGCCAAGCTGTCTAACAAAGAAGAGGCCGCCGCCTGAGAGCGGCCCTCCCCAACGTGTAACAACGTGGAAAATAAAAACGTGGAGAACATCATGTCTGCTGAAAAGAAATTTGTCGTTGCGCTGGACCAGGGCACCACCTCCTCCCGTGCCATTGTCTTCGATCAGGACGCCAACATCGTCGCGACCTCCCAGCGCGAATTCACCCAGCACTACCCGAAAGCGGGCTGGGTCGAGCACGACCCCATGGAGATCTGGGCGACCCAGTCCTCCGTCTTCACCGAAGTGCTGGCCAAGAGCGGCCTGCACAGCGAGCAGATCGCCGCCATCGGCATCACCAACCAGCGTGAAACCACCGTCGTCTGGGAAAAGGCCACCGGCAAGCCCATCTACAACGCCATCGTCTGGCAGTGCCGCCGCACCGCGGCCATCTGTGAAGAGCTCAAGGCCCGGGGCCTTGAAGAGTACGTTCGCGAAAACACCGGCCTGGTGCTGGATGCCTACTTCTCCGGCACCAAGGTGAAGTGGATCCTGGACAACGTGGAAGGGGCCCGCGAGAAGGCAATGAACGGCGAGCTGCTGTTCGGCACCATCGACACCTGGCTGGTGTGGAAGATGACCAACGGCGAGGTGCACGTCACCGACCCGACCAACGCCTCGCGCACCATGCTCTACAACATCCGCGACCTGAAGTGGGATGAGCGCATGCTGGACGAGCTGGGCATCCCCGCCTCCATGCTGCCGCAAGTCAAACCCTCCTCCGAGGTCTATGGCTACACCACCCGTGGCGGCGGCGCCCGCATCCCCATCGCCGGTATCGCCGGTGACCAGCAGTCCGCCCTGTTCGGCCAGCTCTGCTTCGAAAAAGGGATGGCCAAGAACACCTACGGTACCGGCTGCTTCATGCTGATGAACACCGGCACCGAGCCGGTTCGTTCCAGCAACGGCCTGCTGACCACGGTCGCCATCGGCCCGAAAGGGGAAGTGAACTACGCACTGGAAGGGGCGGTCTTCATGGGCGGCGCCACCATCCAGTGGCTGCGTGACGAGCTCAAGATCATCCACGATGCCCGCGATACCGACTACTTCGCGAGCAAGGTAGGCGACACCAACGGCGTCTACCTGGTGCCGGCCTTCGTGGGCCTGGGCGCCCCCTACTGGGATCCGTATGCTCGCGGCACCATGGTCGGCCTGACCCGTGGCGCCAACCGCAACCACATCATCCGTGCGGCGCTCGAATCCATCGCCTACCAGAGCCGCGACGTGCTGGATGCCATGCAACAGGACTCCGGCATCAAGCTGGCAGCCCTGAAGGTGGATGGCGGCGCCGTGGCCAACGACTTCCTGATGCAGTTCCAGGCTGACATGATGCACACCCCTGTGGTGCGTCCGACCCGCATCGAGACCACCGCCATGGGCGCCGCCTTCCTGGCCGGCCTCGCCGTGGGCTTCTGGAAGAGCTCCGAAGAGCTGGAAGACAAGTTCAGCGTGGACCGCGAGTTCATCCCGCAGATGGACCGCGACGATCGCGCCAAGCGCTACAGCGGCTGGAAGAAGGCGGTGGAACGTTCACGCCGCTGGGCCGAAGAGGAGTGATGGGGTAACCGACGCATCCTTGAGATGAAAAAAGCAAAGAGGCCGACAGCGATGTCGGCCTCTTTATATTGGCGAGCGCGAGTGTTCTGACTGCCCCCGACCCCAACCCTTCCCTTGCCAAGGGGTGGAAGAAAATGCCCCCTCCCCCCTCGTGGAGGGGGAGGCCGGGAGGGGGTTTGAACTGTCGGCATACCCTCTACAACGCTTCAGCGCCGAGCTGCTCTTTCAGGAAATCGAGCCAGACCCGCAGCCGGATGTCCCGCTGGGCATCGGAGTAGAAGACCGCATGGATGGGGCGCGAAGCGCCGCTGTTGCTGCGGGCCAGCACCTCCACCAGCGCCCCGCTCGCCCTGTCATCTCCTGTCATGAAGTCCGACAGGCAGACGATCCCCTGCCCCGCCAGCGCCAGCTGACGCAAGGTTTCCCCGCTGCTGGCCCGCAGGGTCGGGGTGATGGCGAATCGGTCCCCCTGCTCCTCGCTCAATAGGGGCCAATGATTGAGGTGATCGGGGTGCAAAAAACCGAGCAGCTCGTGGCCAGCCAGCAAGTCAGCTGGCTGGCGTGGGGTACCGCGTGCCTTCAGATAGTCGGGGGAGGCCAGCAGCCGCAGCCGCGAGCGGCCAAGGGGCAGGGCCCGCAGGGAGGAGTCCGTCAGCTCGCCGATGCGAATGGCCATGTCCACCCGCCGCTCCATCAGGTTGATGAAGCCCTCGGAGCTGTGCAGTTGCAGCTCGATGGCGGGGTAGCGGCGGCGAAACTCGCCGATGATGGGCACCAATCTATGCAGGATGAAGGGGGTGGCGGCGTCCACCCGCAATATGCCCTCCGGCTGCTCCCGGCGCATCAGCAACAATCCTTCTGCCTCGCTCATCTCGGTCAGGATCTTCACCGCCCGCTGATAGAACCAGCTCCCCTCCTCGGTCAGGCTGACCCGCCTCGTGGTGCGGTTGAGGAGCACGGTGGCGAGCTTCTCTTCGAGGCGCTTGATGCCGCGGCTCACCACGGAATTGTCCATGCCGAGATTCTCCGCCGCCTGGCGAAAGCTGCCCGCCTCCACCACGGCCACAAACAGGGTCAATTCATCGGAATGGGTCTTCATTGTTGTCATCCTGGCAAGAGTAATGGGTCTTTATAGGTGCAATGGCCGGGAGTTGGCAAGACAGGCGTCGCTTCGTATCGTGACGCACCACCTGTTTTATCTGCGCCCTTGCCAGTACAATGCCGCCAACCGGCACCGTATGGCGCCACACTATGACAGGGACGATCCATGACATTCGACAACAGGCTGGCCGCCGCCCATCGGGAGCTGGCCGAGAAGGGCGTGCAAACGCTCAACTACAACCCGCCGATCATCTGGCTGCTGCGAAAGGCGGGGTTCACCATCAGGCCGCCCCACTACGAACGCTTTCTGATCAACGTTCTTGCCTTGGGACTCCCCATCGGCGCTATCTGGGGGGTGTTGATGTGGTGCCTCGGCTGGCAGGATGAGGTGAGCCCGGGGTTTGCCCTGCGCCAGAGCCTGCTGTTTGGCATCGGGCTCGGTCTGCTGATGGGGACCTGGTTCTGGTTTCGGCGCAAACAGCTCAAGCTGACCCCCTGGGACGCCTTGCCCCACTCAACGATCCGCACGCAAAAACGCTGGCAACCGAAATAATCACCGACAAGGAGAGCCCATGACCAAGGCCCATGAAAAACTGAACTATGTGGAGTTTGCGGCCAGGGATCTTGCCGCCACCAAAGCCTTCTTCATCGCCGCCTTTGGCTGGCAGTTTGCCGACTACGGCCCCGATTATTGCGCCTTCGAAGGGGAAGGGCTGGATGGCGGCTTCTACCGCGCCGAACCGTGCAGCCAGAGTGCTCAGGGCGGGGCCCTCCTGGTGTTCTACAGCGCCGATATCGAGGCGACCCAGAGCAAGGTAGCCGGCGCAGGGGGCACCATAGTGCGCCCCCTGTTCGATTTTCCCGGTGGCCGCCGTTTCCACTTTGTCGAGCCCAGCGGCAATGAATTTGCGGTCTGGTCGGAACCGGCGTCCTAAATGGTGAGGGGCGGTAAGGAAAAGTCCTTCCATCCCGGCCAGTTCACAAGAATATGTTAATATCTTGTATGCCGATTAAGATAAGAATTCATAATCTATCGCGTGATCTTATGTTGCTGCTCAATGTTATAGATAAACTTTATTTTTAACTCCGGCCCCTCCCGCTTTAATGAGATGGCTTCAAGTTATAACGATTGGTAATTAAAACAAACCATTGAAAAGACAAAATATGGATATGTCATGACCCTACTGAAAAAGTCTATAATAGCAGACGTTATACAAACATTAGATAGCTCTGAATTTTGTTCAGAAGACTTTAAATTGTCTTTCCCTGAAAATGGAAGCACCTTGTTATCCATAGTCTTCTTAGCAAAAGAGCAATATTATTTCTCTGTTAAGGAGGATAAGAAATCTGTTACTTCTTTTGCTAATCATGCTTTGATTGCACTAGGAAGAAACACTACAAATGAATACATTGATGAATTTAAATGCCACATGTCTCCGGGGAAATATAAAAATACAGAAATAGTTTCTCATAGCGAACTTGATAGTGCCATATCTCACATTCACACATGGACTAGACACATCAGAGAAGAATTAGTTAGCGCAAAATATGCAAACAATACAACACCAGATGATTTCCTTAAAGATATTCACCAATCGATTGATGAGTCTATAGAAAACCCCGATGATTATTTTAGCAAATCAGAGGCTGAGGCACTTCATCAAAAATTAGACTCCTTGCAAGCAAGGCTATCCGAATTAGAGTCAAAATACAATTTAACTGCAGCAGACAAAATAAAATTAGAGGCTACTATAGAAAAAACAAAGTCTGATATCGATGCTTTCCCAAAAGGTATTTGGTACAAAACAGCTGTAAGCAAGATCACCAAAACAATAAAGGAAGTTTTGAAAACTAGTGAGGGGCGCCAAGCCTTATATGATATGACAAAAAAACTTATAGATAGTCTCTAACAAATTTTTAGCCACCGCCCTTTGTCGGTGGCATTTATGTGTCCCATTGCTGCTCTTATCTCAATAGTGTTTTGCGACTGCTGCCCTGTATCCCCCAGTCTGGGGCGGGCATACTGACTCCCGTCTTAACGAGGAGGTTCAGATGCCATCCCCCCTGATTGTGATTGCCCAGCTTGACGCCAAACCCGAATTCGCCGCCCAGTTTCGCGCAGCCCTCGAGCCGCTGATCGCCGCTACCCTGCAAGAGCCAGGGTGCCTTCGCTACCAGTTGCATCAGAGCCTGGAGAGCCCCCACAGCTGGATGCTGTACGAGGAGTGGGAGAGCGAAACCGCCCTGCTCGCCCACCAGCAGCAGCCCCACTACATCGCCTTTGCCAGCCTCGCCTCCCCCTGGTTTGCCAACCGGGTCGTGAGCCGCTACCGGCGCGCCTGACTGCCTCCGCCCTCGGCGCAGGCAAAGCCCATCATTTGAGCGTAGAAACACTAACCTGAGGAATTTGATGATGAAGATGCCCAACCTGGGTCTTGGAACCTTCCGCCTGAAAGATCAGCCCCTTCGCGACTCCCTGCTCCAGGGGCTGGAACTTGGCTACCGTCATATCGATACCGCCCAGATCTATGACAACGAGGCCGAAGTGGGCCAGTTGATGAACGAGAGTGGCGTGCCCCGCCAGGATATTTACCTGACCACCAAGGTGTGGACCAGCGAGTTCGGTCCGGGCAAGGTGATCCCGAGCCTGGAAGTGAGCCTGGAAAAACTCGGCACCGACTATCTGGATCTGGCGCTCATTCACTGGCCCTCCCCCCAGGATGAGGTGCCGATGGCGGTCTATCTGGAGCAGCTCGCCGAGGCCAAAGCCCGGGGCCTGACCCGGGAGATCGGGGTCTCCAACTTCACCGTGGCCCAGCTCAAACAGGCCATCGAGATTTTGGGGCCGGGCGTCATCGCCCACCAGCAGGTGGAGATCCACCCCCTGCTGCAAAACCGCAAGGTGGTCGAATTCTGCCAGGAGCACGATATCGCCATCACCGCCTACATGCCGCTCGCCTATGGCAAGGTGCTCGCCGAGCCGCTGCTGATGGAGATCGGCCAGCGCCACGGCGTCTCGGCAGCCCAGGTGTCGCTGGCCTGGCTGCTGGCCCAGGGCATGACGGTGATCCCGAGCTCTACCAAACGGGAGAATCTGGCCGCCAACCTGGCTGCGCTGAAGGTACGGCTCAGCAGCGACGAGATGGCCGCCATCGCCACCCTGGATCGCGGTGAGCGCTGCGCCAACCCGGACTTTGCGCCGGATTGGGACTGATCCCCCTCATCCCCAGCCCTTCTCCCGCAAGGGGAGAAGGGAGCAAAGAAAACCCGACACCGTCGACGAGAACACCAGCGGGAGGCCCAGTGCCTCCCGCTTTTTTTGTCCCCAATACCGCGCGTCACCGCCGCCCGAGTCCTCCTCCAACACCTTCCCTCAATCCTTTACCTCTTACCTCATTTCTCTTTCCTCTTTTCTCTCTGTCCCGGCTCGCTCTGCACGGGTTGCCGCCGTGCGCGTTGTCTCTGCACCCACCTCGCGCGCTACAGCCGCTCTTGCCGCAGTTGCCTCGACCACTCCCACTACCCCATTTCACGGCCCCATTGCTGCTGATTTGGCAAAAGTAATTTGACGTTGCCGTCATTTTTACCAACAAACACCCTCGGCATACTGGCGCCATTCTCCCGTCGGGAGTCCCAATCCAAGGAGTTGTTATGCCACTGGCGTTATTTGCCCTCACCTTAAGTGCCTTTGCCATAGGCACAACCGAATTCGTGATCGTGGGGCTCATCCCCACCATCGCCGAGCAGCTCAATGTCTCGCTCCCCTCGGCAGGCCTCCTGGTCAGCCTCTATGCCCTTGGCGTCGCCATCGGCGCCCCCGTGCTCACGGCACTCACCGGCAAGCTGCCGCGCAAGTGGCTGCTGGTGGGGCTGATGGCCCTCTTCACCGTCGGCAACCTGCTGGCCTGGCAGGCCCCCGGGTACGAGAGCCTGATTGTGGCCCGCATCCTCACCGGGCTGGCCCACGGGGTCTTCTTCTCGGTAGGCAGCACCATCGCCACGGGTCTCGTGGCCAAAGAGAAGGCGGCCAGCGCCATCGCCATCATGTTCAGCGGCCTCACGGTCGCCCTGGTGACCGGCGTCCCGCTTGGCACCTGGATTGGTCAGGTTTTCGGCTGGCGCGAAACCTTCCTGGTGGTGAGCCTGCTCGGCCTCGTCGCCATGGTGGGCAGCCTGCTGCTGGTACCGGGGAACCTGCCGAAGGGGGCCGCCTCCAGCGTTCGCGAGCAGCTCTCGGTGCTCACCAGAAAGCCCTTGCTGCTGGTCTACGCCAAGACGGCGCTCGGTTACGGCGGTGCCTTCACGGCGTTTACCTTCCTCGCCCCCATCCTCCAACAGGTGAGCGGCTTTAGCGCCAGTGCGGTGAGCCTGATCCTGCTGGTGTACGGGGTATCGGTCGCCGTCGGCAATATCTGGGGCGGCAAGCTCGCCGACCGGATGGGCCCATTGCCCGCGCTGAAGCTGCTGTTCGCCGGGCTCGCCGTGGTGCTGCTGGTGCTCACCTTCACCGCACCGCACCCGGTGCTGGCGGTACTGACCGTGCTGGTGTGGGGCGCCTTCGCCTTTGGCAACGTGCCGGGTCTGCAGGTACTGGTGGTGAAACAGGCCGAGCGCCACACCCCCAATGCCGTGGATGTGGCCTCCGGCCTCAACATCGCCGCCTTCAACGTCGGCATTGCGCTGGGCTCCGTGGTCGGCGGTTTCGTGGTGGAGCACCTCGGCCTGATGCACACCCCCTGGATTGGCGCCCTCATCGTGCTGCTGGCCTACGGCCTCACCCATGTCAGCGAAGCGGGCGAGCGCCGCGCCGCCCTTGCCTGACCCCGGGCAAGCAAAAGGCCGACATCCTGTGTCGGCCTTTTTTCATGGGCAAGATGCGAGGCTCAGGGCTCCTTGAGATCCTCATCGGCGGCCCAGCGCGCCTCCAGCCAGAGCAGATTGACCAGCCCGCAGAGCAAGGCGAACCCCAGCCCCAGCAACCAGGTGAAATACCACATATCGCGTTGATCCTTGTGTTGAAGCGGATTAGTAGAGGCTGTGGCCGTGCTGGCGCACCTGCTCGGCGCTGACCCTGCCGCGCACCACCCGGTAGACCCAGAGGGTGTAGCCGATGTTGACCGGCATCAGTACTCCGACGATCCCCAGCATGATAAGCAGGGTGCGCTCGCTGGAGGTGCTGTCCCACAGGGTCAGGCTGCTGGCCGGATCCAGGGACGAGGGCAGCACGAAGGGGAAGAGCGCGATGGCCACGGTCAGCATCATGGCGGCGCAGGCACCACCGCTGGCCACGAGAGCCAGCCCGGACTTGCCGAGGCGGCTTGCCAGCGCGCACACCAGGGGCAGCAGGAGCCCGAGCACAGGCACAGCCCAGAGCACCGGATGGGCAACAAAGTTGCCAAGCCAGCCTGCCGGCACCGCCACCACCTCTTTCATCAGCGGAGTGAGGGCGCCGTTGAGATCGCCGATGGCCGTGATGCGATACCCCGCCATCTCTCCAAGCCAGACGCCACCAAGGGCAAAGAGGGCGCTCGCCAGGGGGCCGAGCCAGAGGGCGAGGCGGGTGCTGCGCGCCGCTATGGCTCCCTGTGTCTTGCACTGCAGGAAGCTGGCACCGTGCAGCAAGAGCAGCGCCAGCGCCGTCCCCATGGCGGTCAACAGCAGCGGCCAGTGGAACGCAAAGGCGCCATAGTGGATGCGAAGGGCCGCATCGAAGCGAAACGGCAGCCCTTGCAGCACCAGGCCAAGGGTGGCACCAAACACCAGGGTCGGCAGCAGACCGCCCACCACCAGGGCGCGGTCCCACCAGCGGCGCCAGACCGGGTCCGGCAGCTTGCTGCGATAGTCAAAGCCCACCGGGCGCAAAAAGAGGCCGAACAGCAGGAACATGAAGGGCACGTAAAGCGCCGAGAAGGCGGCGGCATAGACCAGGGGCCAGGCGGCAAACAGGGTGCCGGCACCGGCGATGAGCCACACCTGGTTGCCCTCCCACACCGGCCCCACGCTGTTGAGCAGCACCCGCCGCTCGTCATCCGTCTTGCCGACCACGGGCAACAGCATGCCGACCCCGAGATCGAAGCCATCCATCACCACGAAGCCGACCAGCAGGAAGAGCACCAGCCCCCACCAGATCACTTTCAGGGTTTCGTAATCCATCAGGCAGGACTCCCGTTTTGCAACACTTCACCTTGATAACGACCCATCTGCAGGCTGGCAGGCCCTTTGCGGATCACATGACGCAACAAGAACAGCTCCACCACCAGCAGGCTGCTGTAGATGAGGAAGATGGCGATGAGGCTGAACCAGAGCTGCCCCGGTTGCAGCAGGGAGACGGAGGCCGACACCGGCAGCACGTCGCTGATGGTCCAGGGCTGGCGACCGAACTCCGCCACGAACCAGCCCGCCTCGATGGCAATCCAGGGCAGAGGAATAGACCAGAGCAGGGCCCTGAGCAGCCGCGGGGATTGCACCAGCCTGCCCCGGCACAGCTGCAGGAAGGCGGCGGCAAAGAGCGCCAGCAGCGCCACGCCGATGCCCACCATCAGGCGAAAGCTCCAGAACAGCGGCGCCACCTGGGGGATGGAGTCCTCCATCGCCTTGGCGATGGCCCCCTCGTCCGCCTTGCCAATCTCCTTGGCATAGGGGGTGAGCAAGAGGCCGTAGCCGAGATCGGCGCGGTGGCGCTCGAAGGTGGCCCTGGCCTCGGTATTGCTACCATCCGCTCGCAGGGCTTCCAGGGCGTCGTACGCCTGCATGCCGCTGCGGATGCGCACCTCGTGCTGCGCTTTCAGATCTTTGAGGCCCGTCACCTGCTCATCCAGGGAGCGGGTGGCGATGATGCCCATCAGATAGGGTATCTTGATGGCCGCGTGGGTGGTCTCGGCACGCTGATCCGGCAGGCCGAACAGGGTGAAGGAGGCAGGAGCGGGTTCTGTCTCCCACTCCGCCTCGATGGCGGCGAGCTTGACCTTCTGCACCTCCCCCGAGCGATAGCCCGACTCGTCCCCGAGCACGATGACAGAGAGGATGGCCGCGAGGCCAAAACCCGAGGCGATGGCAAAGGATCGCAGGGCGAAGCGCACCTCCATGCCGCGCAGCAGATACCAGCTGCTCACCCCCATCACGAACAGGGAGGCCGCCACATAGCCCGCCGCCACCGTGTGGACGAACTTGACCTGGGCCACCGGGTTGAAGATGACCGCGGCCACGTCCACCAGCTCCATGCGCATGGTCATGGGGTTGAACTCGGCGCCGACCGGGTTTTGCATCCAGCCGTTGGCGATGAGGATCCAGAGGGCGGAGAGGTTGGAGCCGAGCGCCACCAGCATGGTCACCAGCAGGTGCTGACCGCGGGAGAGCTTGTCCCAGCCGAAGAAGAAGAGGCCCACCAATGTGGACTCGAGGAAGAAGGCCATCAGCCCCTCCACCGCCAGCGGGGTGCCGAAGATATCGCCGACATAGTGGGAGTAATAGGCCCAGTTGGTCCCGAACTGGAACTCCAGGGTGATCCCGGTGGTCACCCCCATCACGAAGTTGATGCCAAACAGCTTGCCCCAGAAGCGGGTGATGTCCTTGTAAATCACCTTGCCGGTCATCACGTAGGCCGACTCGGCGATCACCAGGATCCAGGACAGCCCCAGGGTGAGGGGCACAAACAGAAAGTGGAACATCGCCGTCGCCCCGAACTGTATTCGGGAGAGGCTGACCACATCATCCAGGCTTATCATGCATGACTCTCTATGTTGCATTTAACGGACAGGTTTTCGCCCGCCAAGTACACCATGGTCCATGACACCTATAACAGATGCAGTTATAGTGAAAAACACCTATAACAGTTTGGGCCCACCATGTCCCGCTACGGCCAGTTGGCAGACCAGCTGCAACAGCAGATCACGAGCGGCCTCTGGCAGCCGGGGGAGCGCATCCCCTCCATCCGTCAGAGCTGCAAGACCCATGGCCTCAGCCCCATGACGGTGCTCCAGGCCTATCAGTTGCTCGAAAGCCGGGGCCTCATCCTGGCGCGGCCCCAGTCCGGCTACTACGTCAAGGCCGCGAGCACGGCCCGGCGGGAGAGTCAGCCCCAGCAGGCCCGCTACAGCGGCTCGGTGGACATCAACGATCTGGTGTTCGAGGTGCTGCAGGCGAGCAAGTCACGGGAGCTGGTGCCCCTTGGCATGGCGGTGGCGGACCCGACCCTCTTCCCCCACCCCCAGCTCGGTCGGGCCCTCGGCAGTTGCATGCGCCGCCTCGATCCCTTCAGCACGGTGGCAGATCTGCCCCCCGGCAACGAGGCACTGCGCCGCGCCATCGCCCGGCGCTACGCCGGCGAGGGGATGGCGGTGGATCCCCAGCAGATCATCATCACCACGGGGGCCATGGAGGCGCTCTCCCTCAGTCTTCAGGTGCTGACCGAGCCCGGCGACTGGGTGGTGGTGGAGTCCCCCACCTTCTACGGCGCCCTGCAGGTCATCGAGCGGCTCAAGCTCAAGGTGGTGGAGATCCCGGTGATCCCCGGGGTGGGCATCGATCTCGCCCTGCTGGAGGAGGCCCTCGCCCAGCGCCCCGTCAAGGCGTGCTGGCTGATGGGCAATGTGCAGCACCCCCTCGGCCACACCATGCCGGATGAGCACAAGCAGGCGCTGATGGGGCTGCTCAACCGCAACCTGGTCCCCCTGGTGGAGGATGACGTCTATGCGGAGCTCTATGTCGGGCGCGAGCGGCCAAGGCCCATTACCCATTGGGATGCGCGGGGAGAGAGCCTGCTGTGCGGCTCCTGGACCAAGTGTCTGGCGCCCGGCTTTCGGGTCGGCTGGGTGGTGGCGAAGCGCCACGCCGAGCGCATCCAGCGGCTGCAACTGATGTCGACGCTCTCGACCAATGTGCCCAGTCAGCTGGCGCTGGCCGACATACTGCGCCAGGGCGGGGTGGACGCCCACTTTCGCCGCCTGCGCCACACCCTGGCCCAGCGCCAGCAGCAGATGCGGGCGGCCCTGATGCGCCTCTTCCCCGAGGCGCGCATCTCCTCCCCCGACGGGGGCTACTTTCTCTGGCTCGAATTTGACGCCCGCCTCGATGGCCGGGCGCTCTATGCCAGCGCCATCGAGCAGGGGGTCTCCATCGCCCCCGGGGCCCTCTTCTCCAGCCAGGGCCAGCACAACCACTGCCTGCGCCTCAACAGCTCCCATCCCTGGAGCCCGCAACTGGACGCGGCGCTCAACCGGCTTGCGGGCCTCATCGCCCGGCAACGGGAAACCTGGCAGAGCCCCCCTGACGCCTCACACGACAAGGGCCCGTAACGGGCCCTTTTGCAAGCGAGTGCGCCTTATCTGGCCATGGTCTGTGACTGGGCCTTGAAGCCCAGTCGCTCGTAGAGGGCCCTGGCCCGCTCGTTGAAAGCCATCACCTCCAGGCGCAGCTGGCTTGCGCCCCGAGCCTTGCCCCACTGGTCCCCGTGGGCGATCAGCGCCCGGCCGATGCCCCGGGAGCGCTGCCCCTCATCCACCACCACGGTCGTGATGCGGCAGACGGGCAGCTTGCTGAGAAAGGGGACGCTCTCGTTGAGGTCGATGCGGGCAGTGAGAAAACCCGCCACCTCCCCCGCCACCACCGCCACGCAGAAAAGACGCGCCTCGTCGGCTATGGCGCCGAGCAAGAAGGCCCTGTCCTCCGGGGACGGGGGGCAGAACACCTCGGGCACCTGCTCGAAGTGGAGCTGACCTATCTGCCGGTTCAGGGCCAAAATAGCGTCGATATCCTGTTCAGTTGCCTTGCGAATGTCCACCTGATGCTCCTTGCAGTGAGGGTCGCCAGCGAGGAAAGAGGCTCGGCGGTCACCCTTTGGAACCCGCATCTTATCGGCTCGTCACGGCAATCAACAGCCCCCGGCAACGACAAGGCCCCATGACGGGGCCTTGTGGACAATCCTGATGGCAATGCGGGCTCAGCCCGGCGCCCCCAGCTGGGCCACCTGGCGCTCTATGCTCCCCTTGAGGTTGTCATCCAGCTTCAAGGCCCGCGCCAGCTCGTCCAGATAGCCGCGCTCCATGAAGTGATCCACCTCGATGGTGAGCAGGGAGGCGAGGTAGACCTCGGTCGCCAGCTCCATGTCGGTCACTTCTCGCGCCAGGACATGGGGGTCAAGGGGGCGGGAGAGCTCGGCGTCAATCCAGCGGGCCGCATCCCGCTCCCCCTGTTCGGTCAGGTACTCCTGGATCTTCTGGCGCTCGGCGGCATCGATGTGGCCGTCGGCCCGGGCCGCCGCCACCATGGCGCGCACCAGCAGGTTGGCGCGGGCATCCAGGGCCTTGCCCTCCAGGGTGTCCAGGGGCTGGGTCGGCTGGGCCGGGGTGGACTGCTGGGTCTGCCAGTCCTGATAGAGTTTGTAGGCCAGCCCCCCGAGAGCCGCCGCGCCCCCCACCGCCGCCACCTTGGTGCCATATTTGCGCATCTTCTTGTTACCAAGCAGCAGCGCCATGGCCCCGGCGGCCAATCCCCCCTGCGCCATGCCCTTCATCTGGGCCTTGCGCGTGTCACCACCGTCGTTGAGCCAGCCCTTGCCAGCTCCCATCAATTGCTCCAGCATCTGTTTCATGGGGCCTCCTCCCTCGCGTGATGAGTCATGCTGGGCCGCCTGCGCTGAACTCAAGGTGAATGACGGCGCAGGCAAGAAAGGCGCTGGTTGGATCAGTACCGGCCCCGACCGCTGCTATTGTCCCCGGGGGACAGCCAAGGAGTCCCCCCTTGCCTCGACATAAGGAAGTACCATGAGCGCCCGTGAACTGACCCTGCAATTTCTCGCCGAACCCGCCGACGTCAACTTTGGCGGCAAAGTCCATGGCGGCATGGTGATGAAGTGGATTGACCAGGCCGGCTACGCCTGCGCCGCCGGCTGGTGTGGCGGCTATGCCGTCACCGTCTATGTGGGGGGCATCCGCTTCTTGCGCCCCATCCAGATAGGCCAACTGGTGGAGGTGCACGCCAAGGTGATCCACACCGGCACCACCAGCATGCACCTGGCGGTGGATGTCTACAGCCGCCACCCCACCGACCCGGAGCGGCGCAAGACCACCCACTGCATCATCATCTTCGTGGCCATGGACGAGCATGGCAAACCCACTCCGGTGCCCCAGTGGCAGCCGGTGAGCGAGAGCGATCTGCAGTTGCAGCAGTACGCCAAAAAGCTGATGGCCCTGCGCGAGGAGCTGGACAAGGAGATGCGCCAGCACATGTGACCCGCCCCGGGCAGCCGGGGCGTGTCTTCGCGCCGCCGGGCGCTATAATGGCGACCACCCTTGCCCTTGAGAACCCAAGATGTCCCTGGAAAATGCCCCCCCCGAGGTCCAGCTCGCGGTGGATCTGATTGAACTGCTGGAAACCAACCACATCGCCCCCGCGCTGGCCCTGGCGGCACTCGCCATCGTTCGCCGGGATTATGAGCGCAAGCTCGAGGAAGGTCGGGAGGCCTGAGCGCCCCCGCAGGAGGCATCATGTCAGCACCCATTCGCATCGAACAAGGCCGCGCCATGCTCCTCGGGGGGCTGCGCCGTCACCACCCCTTCGAGCAGGGGGACTTCGCCGGCCAGTGGCGCGACCTCAGCGCCCTGCTTCCCCTGCCGGGGCAGCTCGGTGAGCACGCCTATGGCGTCATCTGCGCCGCCACCGACACCCACTGCGAATACCTCTGCGGGGTGGAGGTCGCCGCCCTGGAGGTGCTGCCTCCCGGGCTTGGCCGCATGCGCATCGCCCCCCAGACCTACGCCATCTTCTTGCATCAGGGGCATGTCGCGACCCTGCCGCACACCTGGCGCCAGGCCCTGGCGTGGCTCGCGCAGTCGGACTATCAATCTGCCCAGCAGCCGGATTTCGAGCGCTACGGCGCCCGCTTTGACGCCGCCACCGGCAGCGGCGAAGTGGAAATCTGGCTCGCCGTGGTGCCAAAACAGGCCCTGGCCTGACCCCTGGCCGCCCGGGCTACCTCGGCCCCATCACCTCGTCACAGAGCGCGATCAGCGCCTCCCCCAACCGGGCGAGGGGCTCGCTCGTGCCCGGCCCCTGGTGCAGGGCCAGCTCCACCGAGCGCACCGCAGGCCAGTGGGCCAGCACCACCTGATCCGGTTGCAACAGGCGCGCCGGCAGCAGGCTGACCCCGATCCCCGCGCTCACCGCCCCTTGCAGGCTGGCGAGACTGCCGCTCACGTAGGCGATGCGCCAGGGGATCCCCTCGGCATCCAGGGCGTCGGTCATCTGGCGCCGGTAGAGCCCCTCGCTTGGAAACACCACCAGAGGCAGGGGGTCGCGCCCGGCGGCGGGCCACTCCCGGCTGTCAATCCAGGCCAGGGGCTCGCGCCAGCGGGCGATGGGCTCCCCCTGGCCGCGCCCCTGCTTGATGAGGGCCAGATCCAGCTCTCCCCCTTCGAACGCCTGCCACAGGGCATGGCTGAGATCGCTTTGCACCTCCAGCCGCACCTGCGGGTGCGCGCGGGCGAAGGCGGCCAGCACCGGGGTCATGGCCCCCGCGGCAAAATCCTCCGGCACCCCGAGGCGCAGGGGGTGGCTCGCCTCGCTCACCCGCTCCCCCGCCCGGGCCAGCAGCCCCAGGATGCGGCGCGCCAGCCCGAGCAGGGTCTCCCCCTGGGCCGTGGTCACCACCTGGCGGCCGGATCGGTCGAGCAGGGTGCAGCCCAGCTGCTGCTCCAGGCGGCGCATCTGCTGGCTCAGGGTGGACTGGGTGAGGTGGATACGCTCGGCGGCGCGGGTAAAGCTGCCGGTTTCGACGATGGCGACGAAGCTCTGCAGCAATTGGGGGTCCAGCAGAGGGCGCTCCATGGGCAATCTCCATTTATAAAACCACTGGAAGTCATTTTATCATTTAATTTCCAAATGATGCGGCGACCCTCTAGGCTGCTGTCCTCCCCCTTTTTGCCAGGATATGACCATGCCACCCCCTTCCCAGTCCGGTGCCCGCCTCCTCAACTCCCTCACCGCCGCCTCGGCCCCCAGCCATCAGGAGTGGCTGGAGCAGGCCCTGCACCTGGCCCTGACCCATCGCCAGCAAGGGGGGCGCCCCTTCGCCGCCCTGCTGGTGAGGGAGAACCGGCTGGTGGCGAGCGCCGTCAACCGCATGCTGGAGGCGGGGGACCCCACCCGTCACGCGGAGCTGGAAGCGCTGCGGGAAGGGAGTCGCCAGGGGCCGCTGGCCGGGGCCATCGTCTATGCCAGCGGGCACCCCTGCCCCATGTGCCTGTCGGCCCTGGTGATGAACGGCATCCAGGCGGTCTACTACGCCTTTGACAACGACGATGCCGCCCCCTTCGGCTATGACAGCCGCGGGGCCTACGCGGCGCTGCGACTGCCGCTGAGTCCGCCGCCCCTGCCCCTCATCAAGCTGGCGAGCCCCATCGCGGCTGAAACCCTCTACGGTCCCCTGCCCCATGCATAAGCGCCGCCTCCCCCCGGGCAGCGGCGCCTTGCTGGTGCTGGTGATCCTCATCGCCCTCAACCTGCGCCCCTTCCTCACCGCCATCGGCCCCCTGGCCCCTCGCATCGACGCGAGGCTCGCCCTCGGGGTGGATACCCTGGCCTGGGTCACCCTGCTGCCCCTCTGGCTTATCGGGGTCGGCGTGCTGCTCACCCCGGCGCTCCTGGGTCGCACGGGCCCGCGCCCCCTGCTCGGGACGGCCCTGCTGTTGCTCGCCCTTGGCAGCGCCCTGCGCGTCGATCTGGCGAGCGGCACCCTGCTCATCGCCAGCGCCGCCCTGTGCGGGCTGGGCTCGGCCCTGGTGCAGGGGGTGCTGCCCGGCCTCATCAAGGAGGGGTTCGCCCAAAAGGTGCCCCTGGTGATGGGGATCTTCTCCGCCTGCATGATGGGGGGCGGGGCGCTCGGGGCCGTGCTCACCCCGCACCTTGCCGAGTATCTGGACTGGTCTCGGGCGCTGGCGCTCTGGGGCCTGCCGGTGCTGCTGGCCCTCGGCTGGCTGGCCTGGCGGGTGCCCCTGCCTGCCCCGGCCAGCACGCCCGCCCCCACCGGGGAGCAGCGGCTGCTCCCCCTGCCCCGCACCTGGCTGCTCATCGCCTGTTTTGGCATCATCAACAGCGGCTACGGCATCGTCGTGGCCTGGCTGGCCCCGGCCTACATGGCTGCGGGCTGGAGCGCCCAGCAAGGGGGCGAGCTGGTGGCCTGGCTCGCCCTGGCCCAGACCGCGAGCGGCCTTGGCCTGCCCCTGCTGGCAGCCGGTCGGCTGGACCGCCGCCCCTGGATGGCGCTGGCCATCGCCATGCAGCTGGCGGGCTTTGGCGGCCTCTGGCTCGCTCCCCAGACAGCCCCCCTGCTCTGGTGTTTGCTGTGCGGCGCCGGGCTTGGGGGGAGCTTCTCCCTCATCATGGTGATTGCGCTGGATCACCTGCCCGACCCGCGCCGGGCGGGCGCCCTCTGCGCCCTGATGCAGGGGGTCGGCTTCATGGTGGCGGCTACCGGCCCCTGGGTGGCGGCCCGCCTGCACCATGCAAGCGGTGACTTCGCCGCCGCCTGGCAGTGGCAGCTCGGCGCCCTGGTCCTGATGAGCCTGCTGGTGGTGCGTCTCAACCCGCACCACTACCCAAGGGCCATGGGCCTGCCCCCGAAGCAGACCATGGCTGTGCAGACGGCAGGCCACAAGCCTGCCTGATCCGGCGAGCACCGGCCTTGGGGGCCGGGGGCCAGAAAGCACAACACCGGCCTTGGCCGGTGTTGTTCATCAGGGTGCGGGAAGGCCTGGTGCTCAGCGCCCCTTCTTCTGGCGCCCGCCCTGCCCTGGCCGGGGTTTGCCCGGGGCGGGTTTGCCCCCCTTGCCGGGCGCGCTTTTACCTGCCCCCCCTTTGCTGGCAACCCCTTTGCCCGCCCCGCCCTTGCCTGCGGGGCTCTTCTTCTCGAAGGCCTCGGGGCCCGGCACATTGGGCCGCCCGCCAATTTCGTGATCGTCGCTGCGCCGCGGCTTCTTGCCCTGGGCCGGGGAGCCGGCCGCAGCCGCCTTGGGCTTGGCAACCTGAGCCCCCTTGGCCGGTTTGGCCTCGGAGGAGGAGTCCTCAATCAGCTTGAACAGCTCGATCAGCTCGTCGTCGGTGAGGTCGCGCCACTCCCCCACCGGCAGCCCCTTGAGGCTGACGTTCATGATGCGGATGCGCTCGAGCTTGGTCACCTCGAAGCCGAAGTGCTCGCACATGCGGCGGATCTGGCGGTTCAACCCCTGCACCAGGGTGATGCGAAACACGAAGGGGGCCTCTCGTTTCACCTTGCACTTCTTGGTGACGGTGCCGAGGATGGGCACCCCGGCCGCCATGCCCCGGACGAACTCGTCGGTCACCGGCTTGTCCACGGTCACCAGGTACTCTTTCTCGTGATCGTTGCCCGCTCGCAGGATCTTGTTCACCAGATCCCCGTGGTTGGTGAGGAAGATGAGCCCCTGGGAGTCCTTGTCCAGGCGCCCTATGGGGAAGATGCGGGTACTGTGGTTGACGAAGTCGACGATGTTGTCCTTCTCCCCCGCCTCCGTGGTGCTGACGATGCCCACCGGCTTGTTGAGGGCGATGAAGACCAGGCTGTCGGCTTCCCGCGGCTCGATCACCTGACCGTTGACCTTGACCAGATCCCCGGCAAACACCTGATCCCCCACTCCGGCCCGCTTGCCGTTGATGAAGACGTTGCCCTGCTCGATGAAACGATCGGCCTCACGACGGGAGCAGATGCCGCTCTCGCTGATGTATTTGTTCAGGCGCATGGATTCATCGGCCAGCATGGGTCACCTCCCCGGTCGGATGGGCCTTGAGAATGGCAGGCTGGATCAGCCGCGCTGTGGTCGGGTTCGTCTGCATACAACTCCATGAAATAAGGGCCTGCGCCCTGCATGTTCGGCAAAAAACGCCGCTACAGTAGCACATTGCACGCGCCCGCGCCCGGCCCCGTCGCACCCTGGCCGCTGGCTCTCGGGTGGTGCTGCCCCTGATGCAGCAGCAGGCCCCCCATTATCCAGCGTGCGGTGACGCCGCGGCCCTGATTGGGCTGCACCGCGCACTCCCCGCCTCTTTTCACTTCATGGTGCTCACTTCATGGGCCAGGCCCCCGCCGCCGAAGATAGGGTGCGGCCTTTGGCAGATAGCCAGATGATCTAACGCTTGATATTTATCCAGCAAAAATGCATAAAAAGATTTTGGTCATCGCGAATTATCTGCTCTGACCCGCCGACGACGGGAAATGACACCCCCATCGGGGCGCAACAACGGGCCCCTTGAGCCCCGCGAACCCTGAAGACGGGCATGATCCCCTCTCTGGCAGGACGCCACTTTCATCATTCACGACAGGAGTTAAAGATGAGTCATTCCCTCTCCCAGGAGGCCTTCCTGGCCCAGGTCGCCAGCCGCAACCCTCACCAGCCCGAGTTTATCCAGGCCGTGAGCGAGGTGATCGCCTCCATCTGGCCCTATGTGGAGCGCCACCCCCGCTACCTGCAACACGGCCTGCTGGAGCGACTGGTGGAACCCGAGCGCCTGGTGCAGTTTCGGGTAAGCTGGGTGGATGACCAGGGTCGGGTGCAGGTGAACCGCGGCTACCGGGTGCAGCACAGCTCCGCCATCGGTCCCTTCAAGGGCGGCATGCGCTTCCACCCCTCGGTGGATCTCTCGGTGCTGAAATTCCTCGCCTTCGAGCAGACCTTCAAGAACGCCCTCACCACCCTGCCCATGGGCGGCGGCAAGGGGGGCAGCGATTTCGATCCCAAGGGCAAGAGCGAAGGAGAAGTGATGCGCTTCTGCCAGGCCCTGATGCTGGAGCTCTATCGCCACTTGGGGGCCAACACCGACGTGCCGGCGGGCGACATCGGGGTGGGCGGGCGCGAGGTGAGCTACATGGCGGGCATGATGAAGAAGCTCACCAACAGCGCCGAGTGCGTCTTCACCGGCAAGGGACTCTCCTTTGGCGGCAGCCTCATTCGTCCGGAAGCCACCGGCTACGGCCTGCTCTACTTTGTCGACGCCATGCTGGCCCATCGCGGCCAGTCCCTCGATGGCCTGCGGGTCTCGGTGTCGGGCTCGGGCAACGTGGCCCAGTACGCCATCGAGAAGGCGATGGCCCTCGGCGCCCGGGTCATCACCGCCTCCGACTCCGGCGGCACCGTCTATGATCCGGACGGCTTCACCCCCGAGAAGCTGGCCCGCCTGATGGCGCTTAAAAACGAGCAGCGCAAGCGGGTCGCCGATTACGCCCATGAACTCGGGCTCGAGTTCTTCAGCGGCCGTACCCCCTGGCACCTGGCGACCGACGTCGCCCTCCCCTGCGCCACCCAGAACGAGCTGGATGCCGAAGATGCGGTGCAGCTTATTGCCAACGGCGTGCAGTTGGTGGCCGAGGGGGCCAACATGCCCTCCAGCGCCGCCGCCATCCGTCTCTTCCACGAAGCAAAGGTGCTGTTCGCCCCGGGCAAGGCGGCCAACGCCGGCGGGGTTGCCACCTCGGGCCTCGAGATGAGCCAGAATGCCCAGCGCCTCTCCTGGACCCGGGAGGAGGTGGACGCCCGCCTCAAGGGGATCATGACCAGTATCCATGCCACCTGTGTCCGTTACGGTCAGGATGATGGTCATGTGAACTACGAAAGCGGCGCCAATATTGCCGGCTTCGTCAAGGTGGCTGACGCCATGCTGGCGCAAGGGGTCTGCTGAGCGCCCTGGCCCGGGGCTTCCCCCTCAACACAACGGCAGCCCGAGGGCTGCCGTTGTGTTTTGTGCCTGGCGCGACTTCACACTCGCTTCACCCAGGCATGAAAGTCTCCCATCCGTTCCATCTCGCTGACGAGGATGACAAGATGACGATGAAAATAGGTGCCCTGCTGATCCTGGCCGGGCTCGGCTGCTTTGTGGCCTTCAACCTGCTGGGCTCCACCCTCGATGCCCAGGGCTTCCTGCACGAGCCCTTTGCCCTGCTTCCCTTGGGCTATCTGCTGCTCTTCATCGGCATGGTACTCAGCTTGCGCCCTCTACTGCGCAGGGCCCTCGCCAAAGGGGAAGAGAACCGGCCCTGATGCGCCAGGGGCTCAGCAATAACGGCTGATCTCGATGAGGTTCTGATCCGGGTCCAGGCAATAGACCGATTCGATGGGACCACAGGCACCGCTTTTCATCACAGGCCCCTCCACTATCTCGACCCCCTGGCTCGCCAGCTGGGCCATCACCTGATCCAGGGGCCAGCGGGTGATGAGGCAGAGATCCCCCGACCCCACCTGCGCCCGGTTGCGCGCCTCCTCCCCCAGCAACTGCAAATTGATCTTCTGGTTGCCAAAACGCAGCGCCCGGCGGCCTGCCCCGAAGGTGATGGGCTCCATCTTGAAGGCGCCGCTGTAAAATGCCACCGCCCGCTCAATGTCGCTGACCGTCAATACCAGATGGTCGATATGGCTGATCATGGTCTCTCCCTGTGGTGGTGATTACCGCACCATCATAGCCAGTCCCCTTGGCAGAGAGTGTGCCTTGGCCCGCAAAGCCTTTTATCCTGATGGCCCAACTGAAAGAGGCCATGAAGCCCCAACTACTGCTTGGCATCATCAATGTATTGATAATATGAGGGTTTATTAACCTTCCTACTGAATTGCGGCTTCGATTGAGTTAACCTTCTTGCAATGAAATACAACTCGGACGAGTCGGCTTTGCGCAACACATGGACAGAAGAAGAGTTAAGGGCGACGGTGACCGCCTATCTGGAGATGTACAAGAAGGAGTTGGAAGGCACTACCTTTGTCAAAAAGCACTATTACGCAGAGTTAGCGGCTCGATTCCAACGGTCCGATAAGTCGTTTGAATATCGGATGCAAAATATCTCTTACGTCTGCGTCTTGATGGGCAGAGCCTGGGTCTCTGGGCTAAAACCGGCCAAGAATGTAGGGGCGCAGAACGCGTCTATTATTGAACGCCTGATCTGTGAGTTAGACGGACAACCATTTAGCGGACAAGCAGAATTCGAACATCAGGTCATCCAATACAAGGAGAAACCCATCTCTCCTCATCCCCCAGGTATAGAAGAGCCATCCCCGCGCTACCTGACCACAACAAGTTATGTGAGGGATCCCCAGGTCAAAGCCTGGGTGCTGGTGGCCGCAGCCGCGAAATGTGAGGGTTGTGATGCACAAGCCCCCTTTACCACGGCAACCGGAGAACCTTTTCTCGAGGTGCATCACCTGCGCACCTTGGCTGACGGAGGCTCGGATACCATCAACAATACGGTGGCGCTCTGCCCTAACTGCCATCGCGAGCTTCACTATGGCGCCAATCAGGTAGAGAAACGCGATGCACTCTATCGAAAGCTACCCAGGCTGAAGAGAGAATAATCCCCAGCCCTCAAAGCGGCCCCCACGGCGGGCCGTTTTGATCTGGGTCAGCAGGCAATCCGCTCTATGCGACCGCCACTGAGTTTGAAGAAGGCATCCTGCGGCAGCTCCTGCAGCCAGGTGGTGGTGTAGTCAAGATCCACATAGGCGCCGCGCAGCATGGCGCCAAAGAGACCGTGAGAAACCACGATGGCCTGCTCGGCAATCTGCTCGTCCTCAAGCCATTGCCGGGCCCGGCCTTGAATGCTCTCAAAGCTCTCGCCATGGGGGGCCCGCAGATACCAGTCCGGCTCCTCCAGATCCAGCTCGGGGTGGGCCGCCAGCAGCTCGGGCACCCGGCGACCCTCCCACTCCCCCATCCCCAGCTCCACCAGCCGCTCGTCCCAGATGATGCGCTCCTGGTCCAAGCCAAGCTGCTGACACACCCGCTCCGCCGTCTGCCGTGCCCGGCCGAGGGGGCTGGCGTAGATCGTCCAGTCGGTGGGCTCGGCCAGGAGCTTGGCCAGACGGGCCCCCATGGCGAGGGCCTGGGCTTCGCCCCTGGGGGTCAGCTCGGAGTTGCAACGCCCCTGCAACCGCAATTCGGCGTTGTAACGGGTCTGGCCATGGCGCAGCAAATAGAGGGTTCGAGACATGGTTTCTCCAGCAGAGTCAACGAGATAAGAAAACAGGGGGAAGATGATAACAGATGTACCGGGTCAACCAAGACCCGGAGGATGCAGACTTGTGCTGACTCCTTGAGCGCCTGGTCTGCGGCGATCGTGAAAGGACGACAGGGGCTGCGAGCCTTTATCGCACAGGCGCCTTGTGCGCATACCACACGCCTTCGCCACGGGCCCGCCAGCGCCGTGGCAAGCGCCCCATGCTCTCCTATCTTGTTGTTCAGACGGGATAAAATGGGGATGTGCCGGTTTATCGGTCACAGGATGGCGGCCAATGCCAGAAAAGACAGAGTTTTTGCTCTGATCCGGGGGCCATTTTGGTACGTATCTCTGGCTCACGACAGGGACGCCTGGTGTACAATCTGCCACCCGATTTCCCCTGACCCGGCCCAGGCTCAGGCCCTGATGTACCCCAGAGTAAATGAACGTGACCCCAACCCACCCCATGCTCGACAGTTATTACAGCCAGGATCTGGTGTTCTTCTCCATCCTGGTGGCGGTGCTCGCCTCCTACACGGCGCTGACCATGACCAGCCGGGTGAGCCAGAGCCGGGGACGGGCCGCCGTGCTCTGGCTCGCGGGGGGAGCCTTCGCCATGGGGCTCGGCATCTGGTCCATGCATTTTATCGGCATGCTCGCCTTCAACCTGCCCATCGCGCTGGGATACGATCTGACCCTCACCGGTCTCTCCCTGGTGGCGGCCATCGGCTCCTCGGCCTTTGCGCTCTGGCTGGTGAGTCGTCCCCAGCTCCCCTGGCACCAGATCCTGTTCGGGGCCGTGCTGATGGGGGCCGGCATCGCCACCATGCACTACATCGGCATGGCGGCCATGAAGATAACGCCTGGCATCCACTACCTGCCTGGGCTCTTCATCCTCTCCATCCTCATCGCGGTCTTCGCCTCGGGTGCCGCGCTCTGGATAGCGTTTCGCCTGCGCAACAGCTCGCCCCGCGCCTTCTTCAGCAAGGCCCTCGCCTCCCTGGTGATGGGGGCGGCCATCATCGGCATGCACTACACCGGCATGGCGGCGGCCCAGTTCCCCGCAGAGAGCCTGTGCGGGGCCCTCTACACCGGTCTCAATACCCAGTGGCTGGCAACCGTGGTCATCATAGTGACCCTGGCGGTGTTCGCCATCGCCTTCGTGCTCTCCATGCTGGATGCCCACGCCGCCAGGCTCTCCACCTCCCTGCACCAGGCCCACGACGAGCTGCTCAAGCTAGCGCTCCATGACAGCCTGACCCGGCTGCCGAACCGGCTGCTGTTTGCCGATCGGCTGGAGCAGCGCATCCAGGAGTGCCAGCACAGCCAGCGCAGCTTCTCCCTGCTGTTTCTCGATCTCGACGGCTTCAAGATCATCAACGATGCCCACGGCCACCACACCGGGGATCTGCTGCTGGCCGAGGTGGCCCAGCGCATCACCGGCCTGCTCGGTGCCAGCGACACCGCCTCGCGCTTTGGCGGGGACGAGTTCGTGCTGGCCCTGGCGCCGGGGGATGTGAGCCAGACCACGGCCTTCGCCGAGCGACTGCTGGCCACCCTGGCCCAGCCCTATGAGTGGGAGCACCACAGCCTGCACATCACCGCCAGCATCGGCATTGCCGTCTATCCCCAGGATGGCACCAGCCTGCACGAGCTGACCCTCAACGCCGATGCCGCCATGTATTACGCCAAGGAGCAGGGGCGCAACGACTACTACTACTTCGACAGCGCCATGAACGCCAACGCCCACCAGCAGTTCCTGCTGCACAAGGAGCTGCAACACGCCCTGGAGCGGGGGGAGCTGGCCCTGCACTACCAGCCCAAATACTGTGCCCGCAGCGGCCAGGTGGTCGGCGCCGAGGCCCTGCTGCGCTGGCAGCACCCGGAGCATGGTGCCGTCTCGCCGGCCAGCTTCCTGCCGCTGGCGGAGAAGAGCAGGCTCATCATCCCCATCGGCAACTGGGTCATCGACGAGGCGTGCCGCCAGATGAGCGCCTGGCGGGCGGCGGGTCATCACGACTGGAGCGTGGCGGTCAATCTCTCCACCATACAGCTGGCGAGCCCCGGCCTGCTGGAGGAGGTGCAGGGCGCCCTCGCCCGCCATCGGCTCGAGGCCCGTCACCTGACCCTGGAGATCACCGAATCCACCGCCATGCAGAAGGCCGAGGAGAGCCTCGCCATCCTCAACCGTCTGGCCGAGCTCGGCCTTGGCATCTCCATCGACGACTTCGGCACCGGCTACTCCAGCCTGCTCTACCTCAAGCGCTTCCCCGCCAACGAGCTCAAGATTGACCGGGGCTTTGTCACCACCCTGGAGCGGGGAGGCGACGATGCCACCATCATCGCCGCCATCATCGCCCTGGGTCAGGCCCTGGAGATGCGCATCGTGGCAGAGGGGGTGGAAACCCCGGAGCAGCGCGACCTGCTGACCGAGCTGGGCTGCGACACCTTGCAGGGCTACCTGCTCGGACGCCCCATGACCGGGGAGCAACTGCTTGTCCACTGCGCTCCCGAGACTCCCCAACGGGTGCTGGAAGGTGTGCTTGCCTGACAAGCAGGTGGGGCGCTACGCCCGTGTCGCCAGGGTCATCACCAGCCCGATTGCGTCCCTTCACGACTCAAGGTAGTCTGCTGCAAGACTCGAATGCTCCTTTATCTTGCCGGGCGCATCGAGCGCCCCCATGGCAGATCACCCGTTCAGAGGAGCCACATCCATGGCCAGATACCAGTTCTTCAGCGTCCCCGCCTCCCGCCGTCAGCAATATACCTATGTCGACATGGCCTCCCCCACCTTCCTCACGGAGAAGGAGGCGCTGCTGACGCAAGGGTTCGAGGTGGAAGAGGATTTCATCGACGCGGCCACTCCCCGCGAGGCGGTGGAGAAGTACAGATCCGGCTTTCTCTACGTGGCTGACGAGATAGGCAAGTCAGACGAGACCTATGCGGCGGCAACGGCCTTGCTGGAGATGGGCAAGAAGATCCTGGGCCGCAAGGCGGGCTGAGCAAGGCGGGACGCCGGGACGATACCCCCGATGGCCCGCGGGCAGTCAGCGTTGGGGGTGCTGGCGGAGCATCTCCACCAGCTCCTCTTCACTGCCGGGTTCATGGGCAAGCTGCAGGCTGGGGGCGGCGCCCCCCATCAGCATATAAACGTGAGTGCTGCAGTGATCGTAGTGATACCACTTACCGTCGATACAGACGTCGGTATAGCATCTCGGGTCCCTCTTGAGTTCCATACGCACATCCTTATGTGTCATTCACCAACATCACCCTTGACCGTAAAATAAGCGGCCCGAGTCCCCCTTGACCTGGATCAAGGGAGGTGGCGGGCAGAAGCGGGCAGTGGCCGGATCTGCCCGGGGCGGGATGCCCCCAGCCCGGGTGACCGAGCCCGCCAACCGGCCCCAGCCAGGCAACAGCGCAACAAAAACGGCGCCCGAAGGCGCCGTTTTTCATGTCCGTCATTTGACCGACGGGGAACAAGCCGCTGGCTTATTCGTCTTCCAGGTAGGCGTAGCCTTGCAGACCCAGCTCCAGCTCGTCGAGCAGGGCCTTGCGGGTCTCGTCGTCCAGCGCCGGGTGGGAGACGATGCGCTGGTAGTTCTCGCGGATCACGGACGGGTCGATGTTGACGTAACGCAGCAGCTGGTCGACGGTGTCGCCACGCACCACGTTGCGGATGTCCATCTTGCCTTCTTCATCCAGCCACACTTCCGCGCAGTGGGTGTCACCGAACAGGTTGTGCAGATCCCCTAGGATCTCCTGATAGGCACCCACCAGGAAGAAGCCGACGTGGCACTCTTCGCCTTCACCGTAGACCGGCATCGGCAGGGTGCTTTCCACCCCCAGACCGTCGACGTAGTGCTCCACCTGACCGTCGGAGTCACAGGTGATGTCCATCAGGATACCGCGGCGGGTGAGCGGACGCTCGAGGCCGGAGAGCGGCATCACCGGGAACACCTGACCTATGCCCCAGGCATCGGGCAGGGACTGGAACAGGGAGAAGTTGGCAAAGCACTTGTCAGCCAGTTTCTCGGAGAGCTCGTCGGCCAGGGCGCGGTGGTTGCGGTTGACCGGGTTCAGCAGCTCCTTGAGCGCCAGACAGGTGTTCTGGTGCAGCATCTCGGCCCAGGCGCGCTGCTCCAGGTTCAAGAGGCCCATGGTGTACTGGGCGTTGACGTCACCGAGATCCGCCACGGAGTCGTGGAAGATCTCCAGCAGGGAGGGATCTTCCCCGCGCAGGTCCAGCCAGCCTTTCCACATGTTCTGCAAGATGGTGGGCGCGTCTTCGTCCGGGGCGCTGATGTCGTTCACCTCCACCCCTTCGGCACCAATGATGTTGGTGACCAGCACGGCGTGGTGCGCAGTCAGGGCACGGCCGGACTCGCTGATGATGGTCGGGTGCGGCAGGTCGAACTCGCGGCACACATCGCCGATGCCCCAGACCACGTTGTTGGCGTACTCGGAGAGGCTGTAGTTCGCGGAGCAGTGGCTCTGGGAACGGGTGCCCTCGTAGTCCACACCCAGGCCGCCGCCCACGTCCACCACCTCGACCTTGGCGCCAAGACGGCACAGCTCGGCGTAGAAGCGGCCGCACTCGCGGATGCCGCCCTGGATGTCGCGGATGTTGGCGATCTGGGAGCCCAGGTGGAAGTGCAGCAGTTGCAGGCAGTCCAGCTTGCCGAGGCTGCGCAGACGCTCCACCAGCGCCAGGATCTGGGAGGCGGAGAGACCGAACTTGGACATGGAACCGCCGCTCGATTCCCACATGCCGGAGCCGGTGGACGCCAGACGGGCGCGCACCCCGATGTTGGGCTTGATGTTGAGACGAGCAGACTCGTCGAGCACCATTTCCAGCTCGGAGGGCTTCTCCACCACGATGTAGACCTTGTGGCCCATCAGGTTGCCCAGGAGGGCGTGGCGGATGTATTCGCGGTCCTTGTAACCGTTGCAGACGATCACGGACCCTTGCTCATGATGATGGGACAGCACGGCCAGCAACTCGGGCTTGGAGCCCGCTTCCAGCCCAAGCCGGGGCTTGTCGCTGTAGGACTGACTGATGGTCTCGATGACGCGGCGCTGCTGGTTTACCTTGATGGGGTAAACGCACAGGTAATCCCCTTCATAGCCTGACTTTTCGATGGCCTGACCGAAGGCGTTGAACAGCGCATCGACCCGGCTCTTGAGGATGTCGGGGAAACGCAACAACACCGGCGTGGTCAGCCCGGACTGGCGCAGTTGCTCGATGGCCTCGGACAGCACGATCTGAGCCTCGGGGCGAGACTTGTCGGGAGAGACGGTCACATGACCGGCGTCATTGATATTGAAAAAACCCGCACCCCAGTAGGGAACGTTGTAGACCTTCAAGGAGTCCTTGCTGGACCAGTTAGTCATGGGCTATGCCTCGCAAATGAGCGGCCGTGGGCCGCCTTCGTTACCCTCAATCACATCCAGACCATTGATTGCAAAATGCGGCAAGCCAGAGCGGCCTGCTGACGTTGGACCCGCAACGGAGCATGCTCCGCCACATCCTGTTCATTGCACATCGCGGCAAGCCAAGGCTGCCTGGTGGATCTTGGGAAGTAACGAGTCTTGATGTGGGGCTGGTGGCTTTACATCAAGCTCAACGGTATGCGGTAACACCTTGCCGGCGTACCGCGGTACTTTGATGACAATCGGCATCAGCCACGCCGTTTGTTCATCATTCGGCAGCCATCCCGACGGACAGGAGAGGGTTTCAAGGAAGAGAAGGGAAGACGTCAGCACGCATCGTGTTGATGGACGACAACCACTACGACCCGCTCAACGCCAGTGACCGCCCATGACAAGGGAGATGATGAGCCCGAAGCCCACTCGGTCAGCTGAAAGATGAGAGTCCGTTGTTCTCCCTGATACCGGAGCCTAACCGGTATTAAAGAAACCATTCCCCAGCAGTGTCTGTCGTTTCTGCGTGCCTCGCCCTATAGGCGTCATGATCCTGCGGGTCTGGCGGACACGGCCTGCGCAGGGTTGCCCTTGGATCGGCGCGGAGTGTACACACTTACCGCAGCCAGTGACAATAAAAAATCGTGTTAAAAAACGGGTTTTCATCGGGGGGCAAAATCTCGCTGCCAGCAAGGCGGGCTCTGGGATGGCGGGGGATGGGAGTGCGTGGGCGAGGCGATGAAAATAACCAACACGTCACGCTTTTTGGGTCACCCCTTGCCAGCGCTGGGCCGAGGGGAAATTCAGCTTTTCCGCAATTGCTTAACCAGTTTTCATTTTGGAATTTTTATGCAAACTGCCGAGCAATGATCCCCGCCCCTCCCCTTCGATGGCCCTCCTCTCCCCCACAAAGTCATCAAAAACTGCGCTGACGCAATAAGCGGCGCCGCCGTCTTGGCCACAATGACTCCTCTTTCGTGACCCGAGGCTTGCCCATGAACACCCTGCTTTCGCGCTTTCTCCACTACCTCACCTTTCATACCCGCTCCGATGCGACCAATCCTGACTGCCCCAGCAGCGAGGGACAGCGCCTCTTCGCCCGGGCCCTGTGCGACGAAATGACGCAGATGGGGCTGAGCCAGGTCACCCTGGACGAGCATGGCTACCTCACCGCCTGCCTGCCGGGCAACCAGCCGGATGCCCCCGCCATCGGGCTCATCGCCCACATGGACACCGCCGATTACGAGGCCGAATGCGTCGTTCCCCAGATAGTCGAGCACTATCAGGGGGGCGATATCTGCCTTGGCAAAGGGGACGAGGTGCTGGCCATCCGCCAGTACCGCTTCCTGAAAAACTACCTGGGGCAGGATCTCATCACCACCGACGGCACCACCCTGCTGGGGGCCGACGACAAGGCGGGCATCGCCGAGATCCTCACCGCCGTGGAATACCTGCAGGCTCACCCCGAGATCCCCCGTGGCGATGTCTGGGTCGGCTTTACCCCGGACGAGGAGATAGGGCGCGGTGCCGACCGCTTCCCGCTGGACCGCTTCCCGGCCAAGTGGGCCTACACGGTGGATGGCGGCGAGCTCGGCGAGCTCGAATGCGAGAACTTCAACGCCGCCAGCGCCACGGTGCGCATCACAGGCAACAACGTCCACCCCGGCACCGCCAAGGGCAGCATGATCAACAGCCAGACCCTGGCCGCCCGCTTCCATGCCGCCATGCCCGCCGAACAGACCCCGGAGTGCACCCAGGGGTATGAGGGCTTCTTCCACCTGGCCCGGATGGAGGGCACGGTGGAGGAGACCACCCTGCACTACCTCATCCGCGACTTCGACGATGACTGCTTCGCCGCCCGCAAGGCCCAGCTCAAGGAGCGGGTCGCCTCCCTTCAGCTGGACGCCCCCAGAGCGCGCATCACCCTGGAAATAGTGGACAACTACCGCAACATGCGCAGCCAGATAGCGCCCCATCCCCACATCGTCGAGCTGGCCAAAGCCGCCATGGAGGCCGCCGACGTGGTGCCCAAGATCAAACCCATTCGCGGCGGCACCGACGGCGCCCGGCTCTCCTTCATGGGGCTGCCCTGCCCGAACCTGTTCACCGGCGGCCACAACTTCCACGGCAAGCACGAGTTCATCCCCCTGCAATCCATGGAAAAAGCGGTCGCCACCCTGGTGGCGCTGGTGCGCCTCACCTCTGCCTGGCGGGCAGAGTAAGGGGGCAAGGACGGGGCTCGCCCCGTCATCAAACCGTCACCCAACCGACACACGAAAGGCACGCAGGGGCGTCAAGCTGGGGCAAAGTTCAGCGGAGCCTTGCCCATGTTCGACGTCGATACCCTGTTGGGGCAGCACCTGCCCCACCTCGCCAGCCAGCCCCTCCTCCGTCCCCTGATGAGGCAGGGGCTGAGCTGGTTGCTGCATGAGGAGGCCTTCACCCGCTTTGCCGCGCGCCATCCCCACCTGCGCGGTCTGGACTTCGTCGAGCAGGCCCTCACCGAGCTCCACTTCGACTACCGGGTGAGCGAGGCCGAGCTCGAGCACATTCCCGCCAGCGGCCGGGTCATTCTTGTCGCCAACCACCCCATCGGCTCCCTGGACGGGCTGGCCCTGCTGCGCCTCATCGGGCGCATTCGCCCCGACGTCAAGATAGTGGCCAACCAGGTGCTGGCCCAGCTCGCACCGCTGCGCCCTTTGCTATTGCCGGTGGACAACCTGGGGGGCAAGACCGACAGGCAGGCCATCCTCGCCATGAACGAACACCTCGCCGCCGACGGGGCCCTGGTTATCTTCCCCGCAGGCGAGGTCTCCCGCCTCGGCCCCAAGGGGGTGAAGGATGGCCCCTGGCAGGCCGGCTTCATCAAGCTGGCCCAACGCACCCGAACGCCCCTGGTGCCCATTCACCTGGGAGGGCGCAACAGCCTCTGGTTCTATCTCGCCTCCTGGCTCAACAAGCCCGCCTCCGCCCTGCTGCTGGTACGCCAGCTGTTTCGCCAGCAGGGGCAGACGCTGCCTGTGACCATAGGGGCGCGCATTCCCCTCGCCAGTTTTCAGGAGCTGCCGGCCAAGACGGCGGCCCGGCTGGTGCGCGGCCACCTCTACCGAATCGCTCGGGGCAAGGCGGGACGGTTGCAGACCGAGGCCCCCATCGCCCTGCCAGAGGATCGCCGCCTGCTGAAACAGGCCATCGACGGGTGCGAGCTGCTCGGCCAGACCCCGGACGGCCAGCGCATCCTGCTCTATCGCCGCCACGAGCAGAGCCACTCGGTGATCCTGCGTGAGCTGGGGCGCCTGCGGGAGATCGCCTTTCGGGCGGTGGGGGAAGGGTCGGGCAAGCGGCGGGATCTCGATGCCTTCGACGATGACTATCACCACCTCATCCTCTGGGATCCCGCCCGCCTCGACATCATCGGCGCTTACCGTTTCGCCCCGGTGGCCGAACGGCTGGCCAGCAAGGGGCTGGATGGCCTCTACAGCCACACCCTGTTCGGCTTCGAAGAGAAGCTGCTGCCCCGGCTGGAACAGGCCATCGAGCTTGGCCGCAGCTTCATCCAGCCCGCCTACTGGGGCAAGCGGGGGCTCGATTACCTCTGGTTCGGCATCGGGGCCTATCTGGCCCGCTATCCCCAATACCGCTACCTGTTCGGGCCCGTCACCCTCTCCGGCAGCCTGCCACCAGCGGCCAAGGATCTGCTGGTGAGCTTCTATCGCCAGCACTTCGCCCCCGCCCTTGCCCTCGCCCCTTCCCGCCGCCCCTATCCCGCCACGCCGACGCTGTTCGAGGGGCGCGATTACGGGGACGACCTCAAGGTGCTCAAGGCCGGGCTCGACAACCTGGGCTGTGCCATTCCCACCCTCTACAAGCAGTACGCCGAGCTGTGCGAGCCGGGGGGGGTGCAGTTCATGGACTTTGGCATCGATCCGGACTTCAACCACTGCATCGACGGCCTGGTGTGGGTGGACGTGAGCCGCATCAAGCCCCACAAGCGGGCCCGCTATATCGGCCTCCCCGCCGGGGAAGCGCTGGCCACCTCTGGCGACCGTTGACCGGGGGCCGCAACGAAAAAGGGAGGCCTGCGCCTCCCTCTTTCACATCATGGGTGATGCCGCCTACTCGGCTGCGGGTTTGCGATCCGCATGGCCGAGATCCCGCTCCGGGGCGATGACATCCCGTACCCGCTGCTTGATCTCCTTGGCCTCGGGGAAGCCCTCGTCGGCCACCCTGTCCCACACCAGTACCCCGTCCACCAGGATGCGAAACTCCCCCTTGCTGGCGGGCACCAGGGCCACCTCGCCCAGTTCGCCGTCGAAGGTGGAGAGCAGCTCCTGGGCGAGCCAGGCGGCTCGCAGCATCCAGCGGCAGAGGGTGCAGTAACGGATTTCGATGCGCGGTTTCGCAAGGGGCAAATGGGTATCTGTCATGGGGTGACTCCGTGAAAATCGGTCAACCAGTGGCGAGCGATACGCTGCATGGTGGCCTGGGGCAGTTCGTGAAGGCCCGGGGTGGATGCCTGATGGGCCAGTTGGTGCACCCCTTCGATGATCTCCGCCAGCACGAGGTAGACATATTCGCCGATGACGGCGCCGTGGACGAAGTTGACCGCCTCCCCCCGGTTGAGCAAAAAGATGGTGCTGCCGTCCGGCCGGGTCAGGGCCAGCACATGGGGACACACCTCCTCGCTCGGCCAGGGCAGCTGGGCGAGGCTGAAGGCGAATTCGTCGTCGGCGGAGGTGACCGAGGCCAGCATGGCGCCGGGGCGCAGGGCCTGCAGATCGGATATATCGAGGGAGCCGTTGCCGGTGGAGCAGATCACCAGCTCGGCGCGGCCCAGGGCCTCGGCCTTGTTCACCAGCTTGAAGCCGTGGGAGAGCGCCTCCACCTGGCGCAGGGCATCCGTCTCCACCAGCTCCAGATGCAGGTTGCGACAGCGCAGTTCCCGGGCGATGCTGCGCCCCACCTTGCCATAGCCGAACAGGGCGGCCTGGCAGACGTTGAAGGTACGCCTCAGGGTACGCGCCAGGGACTCCGCGGAGTAGACCACGCTCAGGCCGATCTGGATATCTTCCGCCTGCTTGAGGGGGCTGCGGGCCACCGAGATGACGGGGGCCGCCAGGGACTCCTGTTCATACCGCTGATGGCCGTTCTCGGTCATCTCCACCACCCCGATGAAGCGGGCGCCAAAGTGCTCGGCCAGTACCGCCTGGCTCTTGGCGAAGTAGCCGCCGATGTCGAGGATGATGAGCCGCTCGTGGGACATCACCAGGGGGGCAATCTGGGCGATCACCTCACCGGGATCCGAGGTCCAGTGGCGATTGAGGGGCAGCACGGGGTAGTGCTGCTGGGCCCAGGCCAGGGTCGGTCCATGCACGGACTTGGGTTTGGGCAGGATGGCACCGACCCGGCCCACCCGATCGAGCACCTGGATGAAGTCGGGTCTGTCGGGAAGCAGGTGGGTCACCAGCAGGATGCAGAGATCCCCAAGACATCCCTGTTCGGTGAAATGGCGAAAAAACAGATGCTCAGATCCCTGACTGCGCAACTGTGGCCTCCTTAGCGTGCCGCGGGAAAGCAGGCAAACAGAACCCGGCATAGCCGGGTTCTGTGTGTATCCAGATAATTGAAAATCCTTTTTATCCGAAAGCACCATGGGTCTCAATCTTTATCTGTCCAGACTTTGACAAGCCCATCAATTTCTAAGGTAATAGCCTGTTTTTCATGCAGAAATCAGTAAAGTGACGCCTCTGGCCATACCCACCACAGACTCACTCCGGCACCGACGGCCGCCACCAGGATCAAGACCCCCCAGCGAGAGAGTCCCGGGCGCCCGTGCAGGGCACGTTCCAGCAGCGGCAACAGCCAGACCGGCAGCAGCACCAGCAGGGGCACTTCCACGTACTGCCAGGCGAGCATCTGCACGAAGGCGAGTGAAAGCCCCAGGGCAGCCGGGGTCACCTTGACCCCTGCAAAGGCGCCGAGCAGGGCACGGAATCCGGCAAACGCGGCCAGGGCCCCCGTCAGCTGGGCGATGAGCAGGCTGCCATCGATGCCGATGACCAGCGCCAGCCAGATGAAGGCCAGGGCGAAGCCGAGCCCCTCCTCGCTGTCACCACGCCAGCTCGTCCAGCCAGACCAGAGGATGGCGGGCAGCAGGGCCAGCCAGATCCCGGGCTCGCTCGCCAGCACGGAGGCCAGCCCCTGCCACCACACCAGGGCGCCCAGCACCCCGAACAGCGCGAGGGCGATCCCCTTGCTGGTACCCTGGGTCAGGGCGGGCACCAGCAGGGTCAGCGGCAGCCACTGCCACGCCTTGACCGGCAGGCCATAGGCACCGCCCAGCAGGCAACCCACCAGCCAGATCCCCAGGGCGCCCCACAGATAGCCCAGCCGCGGCCAGCGCCATGACAGCAAAGCGGCCCCTAAAGGAGCCGCCAGGGTTTGAAGCAGGAGTGCTGCGCCCATTACTTGCGCACGCCTTCAACGAACAGGTTGATGGTCATCTCGTCAGGGATGTTCGGCACCATGTAGTTCACGCCGAACTCGCTGCGCTTGATGGTGGTGGTGGCGTTGAAGCCGCTGCGGTAGCCGCCCCAGGGATCCTTGCCCTCGCCAATGTGGACCAGGTCGAAGGCCACGTCCTTGGACACGCCGTGCAGGGTCAGGGTGCCCTTGAGCACGCCTTTGTCCTTGGTGCCTTCATAGCCGGTGCTGACGAAGGTCATCTTGGGGTACTGCTTCACGTCCAGGAAGTCGGGGCTGCGCAGGTGCTTGTCGCGGGCCTCGTGGTTGGAGTCCACGCTGGCGGCATCGATTTCGAAGCTCGCCTTGGCCGCCGCCGGGTTGGCGTCGTCCATGCTGAAGGTGCCACTGAAGGTGTTGAACCGGCCGACCAGTTCGGAGAAGCCGAGGTGGCCCACCTTGAACTGGACTGTGGTGTGCGCTGCATCGACATCGTAATCGGCAGCCATCAGGGGAGCCGCCATAAACAGGCAGGAGGCCAGCAGGGCCTTGGTCATTTTCATTCCGATCGTTCCTTCATTGGGGGTTCACAACGGTGTCCAAAATGCTAACCTCCTATCGAGAATAGATAATCATCGATTTATTAAAATAATTATCAACCGAGAGTGGAATATGGATCAGATAGCCGCCATGCGCACCTTCATCAAGGTGGTGGAGTGCCAGAGCTTCACCAAGGCCGCCCACCAGCTCGGGATCTCGGTCGCCATGACCTCCAAGCTGATGCAGCAGCTCGAGGAGTCCCTCTCCACCCGGCTGTTGTCGCGCACCACCCGCCAGGTCAACCCCACCGAGGCGGGCCAGTTCTACTACCAGCGCTCCCTGGCCCTGCTGGCGGAGCTCGAAGAGACCCACAGCCAGCTCACCCACAACAACCAGCAGCCCCAGGGCACCCTCAAGCTCTCGGTGCCCATGGATTTCGGCTACCTGCACCTCTCCCCCGCCCTGCCCCTGTTTCGCGAGCGCTACCCGGACTTGAAGCTCGAGATTGAGTACAGCGACCGGCGGGTGGCCCTGGTGGAGGAGGGGTTCGATCTGGCCCTGCGCATCGGCAACCTGCCGGACTCCTCCCTGGTGGCCAAGCCGCTCGCCATGATGAAGATGGTGGTGTGCGCCAGCCCCGACTACCTGGCCCGCCGGGGCAGGCCGAAGACCCCGGAGGATCTCAAGCAGCACGACTGCCTCATCTACACCCTGACCCAGCCAGACTGGGTCTTCAAACGGGATGGGGAGGAGCACAGCATTCGCCCCCAGGGGCCCCTTCGCGCCAACAACGGGGTGGCCCTGACCCGGGCCGCCTGCGACCACCAGGGCATCATCTTGCAGCCCACCTTCATCGTGGGGGATGCGCTGCGCTCGGGGGCGCTGGTCCCCTTGTTGCTGGAGTGGGAGAAGGGGCAGGTGGGGCTCTATGCCCTCTATCCGCACCGCCGTTTCGTGTCGGCCAAGGTGCGCTGCTTCATCGAGTTCGTGCAGGAGCGCTACCTGGCGCCCCACTACTGGGACAGGGAGACCTGAGCCCGGGCTCAGGGGGTGGGCATCAGCTCGGCCACCAGCAGGTGATCCTGCTGGCTCATCTGCCAGCGTGGCAGACGCTGGCGCAAGGCGGCGAGCTCGGCCTCCCCCAGCGCATAGGGCAGGGTGACGTGCAGGCAGTGGCAATCCAGCATGGCCGCCAACTGCATCATCAGGGCGAGGTTCGCCTCGTCGCTCTTGTGCTTGTTGATGCGCTTGCCGAGCTCGTGACGAAAGTGGGTCTCGGGATCCTGGGTCATCGCCTGCCAGCCGTAGCCAAAGAGCGGGATGAAGGCGCTGACGATGCCAAGGGCGGTGAGGGGCCGTTTGGGCGGGTGATAGAGGGCGTTGAGATCCAGCAGGATGGGGCTTTGATGGGGCTCACGACTGCCGGATAAAATAGTATTGCTCATTGGATTACCCTGTTGATTCCTCTAGACTTCGCCGCATATTTGACCTGACATGCCAACGAGGTGCTGATGCTAAGCGATATCGAGATCTCCCGCCAGTCCCCCCGCCTGCCCATCGCCGAGGTGGCAGCTCAGCTCGGCATAGCGGCCGCCCATCTCCACCCCCACGGCCATTACAAGGGCAAACTCGACCTCGCGCTGCTCCATCACGCCCCCGCCCGCGAGCCCGGCAAGCTGGTGCTGGTGAGCGCCATCACGCCCACCCCCCTTGGGGAGGGCAAGACGGTCACCACGATCGGCCTCTCCATGGGGCTCAACCACATCGGCCAGCCCAGCATCGCCACCATTCGCCAGCCGAGCCTCGGCCCCGTCTTCGGGGTCAAGGGGGGCGCCGCCGGGGGCGGCATGGCCCAGGTGGTGCCGATGGAGGAGATGAACCTCCATCTCACCGGGGATTTTCACGCCCTCACCGCCGCCCACAACCTGGCCTCTGCCGCCTTGGATGCCCGCCTGTTCCATGAACGCAAACTCGGTGACCAGTTCAGCGCCAGAACCGGCCTGGCGCGGCTCGATATCGATGCAGACAACATCCTCTGGCCACGCACCCTCGACATGAACGACCGGGCGCTTCGCCACCTCACCCTCGGCCAGGGCGGCGCTGCCGATGGGGTCGAGCGCCCCGATCGCTTCGTCATCACCGCCGCCTCCGAGCTGATGGCCATTCTGGCGCTGGCCAGGGATCTCAAGGACTTGCGCGCGCGTATCGGCCGCATCCAGCTCGCCCTCGACCTGCGCGGCAAGCCCATCACCGCCGAGCAGCTGGAAGTGGCGGGGGCCATGACGGTGCTGCTCAAAGACGCCCTCAAGCCCACCCTGATGCAGACCACGGAGCAGACCCCTGTGCTGGTCCACGCCGGCCCCTTTGCCAACATCGCCCACGGCAACTCCTCCGTCATCGCCGATCGCATGGCGCTGGGTCTTGCCGACTACGTGGTGACCGAGGCGGGTTTTGGCTCCGACATGGGGCTGGAGAAGTTCTTCAACATCAAGTATCGCCAATCCGGCCTCGCCCCCGCCTGCGTGGTGCTGGTGGCCACGGTGCGCGGCCTCAAGGCCAACAGCGGCCTGCTTGACATCCGGCCGGGCCAGCCGCTGCCGGCCAGCCTGCAAGGGGAAGATCTCCCCACCCTGACAGCGGGGTGCGCCAACCTCGCCTGGCATATTCACAACGCCCGCCGTTACGGGGTGCCCGTGGTGGTCGCCATCAACCGCTTCCCCACCGACAGCGACGCCGAGCTGGCCCTGCTGGAGGCGGCGGCGCGCCAGGCCGGTGCCTGTGGCGTCGCCCTCTCCCGGGCCTTCACTGACGGTGGCGCGGGTGCGGCGGATCTGGCTCACGCCGTGGTGGCGGCCTGCAAGCAGCCCAGTGAGGTCAGGCTGCTCTACCCCGATGAGATGAGCCTTGCCGCCAAGCTCGCCACCCTGGTGGAGTGCGGCTATGGCGGCCGGGGCGTCACCCTCTCGGACAAGGCGCGCCAGCAACTGGCCAGACTCTCGGCAGAGGGTCAGGATCACCTGCCCGTCTGTATGGCCAAGACGCCGCTCTCCCTGAGCCATGACCCGGCCAGGAAGGGCGTGCCGACGGACTTCGAGGTCCCCATCGAGGAGGTGAAACTCTGCGCGGGGGCAGGCTTCGTCTATGCCCTGGCGGGCCCCATCATGACCATGCCGGGCCTGGGCAGCCTGCCGGCCTATCGCCATATCGACATCAACGATGACGGCGACATTGTCGGCCTGAGCTGACGTACAGGCTGGCAGTCTGCCGTCCCTGAACACCATATCGACATCGACGATGACGGCGACATTGTCGGCCTGAGCTGACGTACAGGCTGGCAGCCTGCCCTCCCTGAACACCATATCGACATCGACGATGACGGGGAGATTGTCGGCCTGAGCTGACGGCGCCCAGGTCCAGCCAGAAACAACAAGGCCCCGCCGATTGGCGGGGCCTTCTGCTATCTGCCGAACAAGGCTTACAGGGTAAAACGCTGGGTCATATGGTGCAGGGTATTGGCCAGCTTGCTCAGCTCGACACAGGCCTGGGCGGTCTGCTGCGCCCCCTGGGCATTCTCGTCGGCGGCGGTGTGGATCTTGACGATGCTGCGGTTGAGCTCTTCGGTGACCGCGTTCTGCTGCTCGGTGGCGGTGGCGATCAGGGTGTTCATGTCGGTGATCTGGGTGACGGCACCGTTGATGCTGTCGATGCTGCTCCCCGCCTCCCGCGCCAGCTCCACGCTCTCCTGCATCTGCTGACGGCTCAGCTGCATGGCGCTGCCCGCCTCGGCGGTACGCTCCTGAAGCACTTCGATCATCTTGCTGATCTCGGCGGTGGATGCCTGGGTGCGCTGGGCCAGACTGCGCACCTCGTCCGCCACCACCGCAAAGCCACGGCCCTGCTCGCCGGCCCGGGCCGCTTCGATGGCCGCGTTGAGGGCCAGCAGGTTGGTCTGCTCGGCGATGCCGCGAATCACGTCCAGCACCATGCTGATGCTGGCGCTGTCGGTCTCCAATTGCTGCACCACGCCCCCGGCCTGCTCTATCTGACGGGAGACCTGCTCTATGCTGCCGATGGCGCTGCGTACCACCTGGTTGCCCTGGGTGGAGGTGCGGGAAGCCTGCTTGGCCGCCCCCATGGCGTCCGTGGTGTTGCGAGCCACCTCATTGACGGTGGACTGCATCTCGTTCATGGCGGTGGCGACCTGAGAGACCTCTCCCTGCTGGCTTGCCATGCCTTTGGCGGACTGCTCGGAGATGGCGCTCACCTCCTCTACCGCGCTGCTGAGCTGGCTCACCGAGCCGGAGATTTCGCTCACCAGCTCTGCCAGTGCCCCCTGCATCCGGTCGATGGCCGACCCCAGCTGACCCAGCTCGTCGCGGTTGAAGCGGTTGCCGCGGACCCACTCCTGCAGCTCGCCCCGGCCGAGATCGCCGCTCGCGATGCGCTGGGCCTGACGGGCCAGCATGATGAGCGGGTCGCGGATCTGGCGGGTCAGCACCACCGAGAGGGCGACAACCAGGGCCAGGCCTATCACCAGGGCCAGGGTCACGCTCAGTTTGGCGCTGTCAAAGGCGTCCACCACCTCGGCACGGGAGCCCACGGAGTAGCCGTGGTTGATGCGGATAAGCTCACCCACCGACTTGGTCAGATTGGTATAGAGGGTGACCCCCTCCCCCATGAAGAGGTGCTGGGCTTCAGCCATCTGTCCCGAGTCCTGCATCTGCCGGATGCGCTGGTGCAGGGCGATATACCTCTCCCAGTCCGCCTTGACGATGTCAAAGGCGCGGCGCTCCTCCCGATCCTCCGCCCAGATGGTGCCATCGTGGGCCACTATCTGGCGCGCAGCCTCTTGCAGGCTCTTCTCGCTCTCATTGCGATAGCGGGCCTTCTGCTGGGCATCGTCCGCCACCAGGAAGACATCCAGTTCGTAGCGGCGCAGGGCATTGATGGTCTCGCCGAGGGTGCTGGTGCGCACGACGGCGGGCAGGATACTGTCGGTAAAGCCGATGGCGGCGCGGTTCATCTTGCTGAATTCAAACAGCGAGAAGCCGCCGATAAAGGCCATCATCAGGCCGAGTACGGCAAAGCCGGCGGTAAGTTTTTTGCCTATCGTCATGGTGTTCATGGCATGTCCTGCATGGGGGAAAACAAGTGGCATTGCTGGGTGCAGGCCTGGCCTGCGCCTTCACTACCCTCCTTGGCAGCACATCTCGTCCCTGTCGGCGCGCACAAGGGCGGGCCCGGGGTGTCGGCGTCAACCAGACCGTCCGACAACACGGAGAGCCATAGCGACCGGCACGGTCACAACTTTAGGTATTTTTCAAAAAAAGTGAGGGAAAGGAGACGGGGCCTGTCGGCGACAGGCCCCGGGAGCACTACCCTTTCAGACCACCGAGGAACTCGGCGCGGGTGTCGGGCTGGGTCTTGAAGACGCCGCCCAGGGAGGTGGTGGTGGTGTAGGAGGTGGAGTCCATCACGCCACGGGCCTTCACGCAGAAGTGGGTCGCCTTGATGCTGATGGCCACGTCCCTGGTGCCAAGCAGGGTCTGCAACGCCAGCAGGATCTGCTGGGTCAGCCGCTCCTGTACCTGGGGGCGGCGGGCGAAGAACTGCACGATGCGGTTGATCTTCGACAGGCCAATCACCTTGCCGCGGGGAATGTAGGCCACGTGGGCAAAGCCGTCTATGGTGACGAAGTGGTGCTCGCAGGTGCTGGTGAGGCTGATGTCCCGCACCATGATCATCTCGTCCACCTTCATCTTGTTCTCTATCACCGTCACCTTGGGGAAGGTGGCATAGTCGAGGCCGGAGAAGATCTCGTTCACGTACATCTTGGCAATGCGGTGCGGGGTCTCGGCCAGACTGTCGTCGGCCAGATCCAGTCCCAGCGTCTCCATGATGGCGCGCATATGACCTTCGATTTTTTCCTTTTTCTGCTGGCCGCTCAATTCATTGGCCACCAGAGGTGTCTCAAGGCCCTCGGCCTCGAGCGCCGCCCTGACCAACAGGGCTTCCTGGCTTAAGCTCGTCATCGTGTTTCTCTCCCACGCTCAGGGACTGTGCTGGCCTGCGGCATGGTGCCGCGGCGCAATCTTACAGGGCGATTATTGTCATAATTCTGTCTAACTCAAGCCCGGTGCCCGACTTTATGCCAAACCACCCCGTTTTGTCCGCACCGGCCTGCCCATTCGGGGGCAAGGCGCACGGCCGTGCCGCCTCTTCCCCAGCCACCATCTCGCACAAGCCTCGCTCTGGTTACTCATCAGGAGGTAATTCAACGGGATAGCGCCCCATAATCCGATCACACCGGGGCATCTGCCCCCCATTACCGCACCTTCGGCCTGCCCATCGGAGCGGATTTTTGGGATAATCCGCCCCCTACACACCAGAGAGGTCATGATGATGGGATTCGATACCGGTGCACTCCTCCCCTTGGACAAGGCCCTGCAAGGGATGCTGGAACAACTCACCTGCTGCTGCGAGACGGAGCGGTTGCCCCTGCCCCAGGCGCTGGATCGGATCCTGGCCGAGGAGATAAGCTCCCCCCTCTTCGTCCCCCCCTTCGACAACGCCGCCATGGACGGCTATGCCGTGCGCCTGGCGGATCTCGCCGCCGGGGTGCCGCTCCCCGTGGCGGGCAAGGCCTTTGCGGGCCAGCCCTATGAGGGGGAGTGGCCCGCCGGCCACTGCATCCGCATCATGACCGGGGCCCCTGTGCCCCCGGGTGCAGACGCTGTGGTGATGCAGGAAGAAACGCAAGCCGGCGACAACGGGATCACTTTCCTGACCCGCCCCGTTGCCGGCCAGAACATCCGTCGCCGCGGCGAGGATCTGGCGCAGGGTGACAGGGTGCTCGAAAGCGGCCTGCGCCTGAGTCCCAGAGAGCTGCCGCTGCTCGCCTCCCTTGGCATCGCGAACGTCACGGTGCGCCGTCCCCTCAAGGTCGCCATCTTCAGCACAGGGGACGAGCTCAAGCCTCTGGGCACCCCGCTCCAGCACGGGGACATCTACGACTCCAACCGCTACGGGGTCAAGGCGATGCTGAACCGCATGGGCTGTGAGTGCCTGGACCTTGGCATCATCCCCGACGATCCGGCGGCCCTGCGCGCCGCCTTCTTGCAGGCCGACCGCGAGGCCGATGCCCTGATCACCACCGGGGGAGTCTCGGTGGGGGAAGCGGACTTCACCAAGCAACTGCTCGAAGAGCTCGGGGAAATTGGCTTCTGGAAGCTCGCCATCAAGCCGGGCAAACCCTTCGCCTTTGGCCGGTTGCCAAACGCCTGGTTCTTCGGTCTGCCGGGCAACCCGGTCTCCGCCATGGTCACCTTCGATCAGCTGGTGCAACCGGCCCTGGCCAGACTGGCCGGTCAGCAGTTTGCACGCCCGCACCCCCTCCAGGCCCTGGCGACAGAGCCGCTCAAGAAGAGCCCGGGGCGCCTGGACTTCCAGCGCGGCATCCTGAGCGTGGGCCCGAATGGCCTCGAGGTACGCAGCACCGGCTCCCAGGACTCCGGGGTGTTCAGCTCCCTGTCCCGGGCCAACTGCTACATCGTGCTCGAGCAGGAGCGCGGCAAGGTGGCCGCCGGTGAGACGGTCACCGTCGAGCCCTTCTCGGGGCTGCTGCTGTGAGCGAGATCCTGAGCGACGCAGAACTCCTTCGCTACAACCGCCAGATCGTGCTCAAATCCTTCGACTTCGAGGGGCAGGAGGCGCTCAAGCAGTCACGCGTGCTGGTCATCGGCGCCGGGGGCCTCGGCTGCGCCGCCAGCCAGTATCTGGCGGTGGCCGGGGTCGGCCACCTCACCCTGGTGGATTTCGATCGGGTGGAGCTCTCCAATTTGCAGCGCCAGGTGCTGCACAGCGACGCGCGCATCGGCCAGCTCAAGGTGGAGTCCGCGGCGACGTCCCTGCGCGCCCTTACCCCCTGGCTCGAGGTGGAGACCCACGCCGCCCTCGCCGACGAGGCGCTGCTCGATGCCCTGCTGCCAGGCCATCAGCTGGTGCTCGACTGCACCGACAACGTCGCCATCCGCAACCTCCTGAACCAGCGTGCCCGCCAGCACAAGGTGCCCCTGGTCAGCGGCGCCGCCATCCGGCTGGAGGGGCAGCTCTGCAGTTTCACCTGGCAGGAGGATGAACCCTGCTACGCCTGTCTCAGCGCCCTCTTTGGCGATCAGGCCCTCACCTGTGTCGAGGCGGGGGTACTGGCCCCCGTGGTGGGACTGGTGGGCAGCCTGCAGGCGCTCGAAGCCATCAAGCTGCTGGCGGGCCTGGGCAAAAGCTACAGCGGCCGCCTGCTGGTGATCGACGGTCTGGGTGGCAGCTTTCGCGAGCTGAAGCTTCCCAAACGCCCCGACTGCCCGGTCTGCTCAAGGCCCTGAGCAGCGCCCACAAAAAAGCCGAACCCCGGGGTTCGGCTTTTTTCATTGGGCTGCGGGTCGTCACAAAGGGCCTAGAAGATCCCCTTCGCCTTGACCTTCTTCATGCTCGCCACCTGGTTCGAGAGATCTTCGATGAGGGGCTCGGCCAGCTCGGACGAGCCAGCCCCCCGGGCGGGCTGGCTGGCCAGGCGCTGGATCAGGCGGTGCTGCTCGCGAATGAGCCGGGACTGCTCCTCCAACTGGCGGGAGAGCAGCTGGATGCTGCCCGCAAGGGGGGCCAGATCCGCCTCTCCCCCCGCCGTCGGCAGCTTGCCCGCGATGGCCTCTGCCAGCAGATCGTGATCGAGCGGGGCCGGCAACCCCTGCTTCAACTCGTCCCAGAGCCCGGTGGGCTGCTGCTCGCCGATGCGGCTTACAATCTCGTCCACCAGGCTGTCCGGAAGTGGCGCCGCCTGCTGACCCAGACGCTGAACGATTTCATCCGCCAGCCCCCGGTTGTCTCCCTGCCCCAGCTGGGGAGCCAGCCTGGCCACGATTTCATCGATCAGGGTATCGGTCGCCACGGGCGCACTCCCTTCCCCCAGATCGAAGCCGCAACTGGCGAAGACATGGCGCAGGGTCGAGAGGTTCACCTGCTCCGGGCCGAAGGCATTGGCCATCCCCTTGCACAGGCTCGGCGCCAGCACATACAGGAACATGCCGCTCAGGTAGATGTCCTTGTGAAAACGGCTCTTGGAGAAGTCGAACTCCTCCACGTCGTCCTGGATCTTGCGCGCCCGCTGATACCAGCTTTGCAAGATCCCGGCCGCATAGCGATCAGACTCCAGCGCACCCGGATCCATGAAGATGGAGAAGGTCATGCGCTTGAGTTGACTACTCATCGCCGACCTCGGCCATCACGGGCGCCTCACGGTACACCTCTTCCTCTTCCGTGGTGTAGAGGCAGATCTCCCGCGCCAGGGCGGACTGGGCATCGTCCAGCAGCTCCACCCGCTCCCCCAGGGTCGGATAGGCAGCCTTGATGGCATCGACGATCAGTGACGCGCCGCCACCGACCAGATAGATCCGGTTCGGGTTCTTGGCGAACTTCTTCGCCTCGTGGGCCACCTGGGATCCCAGCTCGTCGATCTTGTTCTGCATCTTCTCGAGGATCTTCGGGATCTGGCTCTCGTCGTTGACCACGTCCCGCACGAAGCTCATGTCGTGGCGGCGCTTGATGAATTCGTTGGCCACCAGATAGCTCGAATCGCTGTCTGCCGCCGCCAGCGCCTTGCGGGTCGCGTCGGTTACCATGGAGACGCCGATCTCGTTGTTGCCATACACATCGGAAACGTCGTCAAACTCGCCGACGATGATCCCCATGTCCAGGGTGGTGCCACCGCAGTCGATCACCAGCGTCTTGGTGAACTCGTTGCAGCCCGAGCCAATCAGGCGGGAGAGCGCCGCCGGCAGGCTTTCCGGCATCACCTCCACGCTGACGATGTTGAACAGCTCACCCTTGTTGAGGCTGATGGCCCGCATCAGGTTGCGGCGCTTCTTCTCGATCTTCTCCTCGTTGCGCTGACAGTCATCCGGGTTGTAGAACTCGGTGATGGGCAGGGTCACGGTGATGGCCACATCGCAGGGGGTCACGCCGGTCTGCAACAGGGCATGGTGCACGGAGAGCAGGTTGAGATCGTCGTACTGGTACTCCACGTGGGTGGTGGCCAGGGACTTGTCGGAGGTGGCGTCGTAGGTGTACTTGGTGTTGCCTATCTCGTAGTTGTAGATCTTCTTGTCCTTGCGCAAGGCGGCACTCTTCCAATCCTTGCGAAAGGAGTTGGGGGAGATGATGGTCTTGAGCACCTTGTTCTCAATCCAGCTCACCTTGACGTTGGTTGAACCATCGTCGATGGCCATTTTCATTACTTCAGACATGAGGAAATACCTGTTCAATAGGGCAAGATGGGTCCGATTGCCTTGCCATCTGCCACTGGCAAGGCGATCGGACCAATACATACACGGGGGATCAAGGTCAAAAGGCGACAAGTCTAATGGGTTTCTAAAATCCGGTGAAGCAAATGATTGAACCCGGCGGGATCTTCCGCCGGCCAGGCGTGGTGACCATCCGGGGTGTGGATGGTGGCATTGGGCAGGGAGGCGAACTGCTCCACCCGCCGCGCCAGGGGCAGATAGTCGTGACTGGTGGAGATGATGGCCACCGGCTGCCAGAGGGTGCCGAGACGAGCCCGCACCGACCAGCCGGGCAGCGCCTCCAGCAGCGCCTTGTAGGTCTTCTTTTTGTTGCGCACGAAGCGCCCCCGGAAGGTGTGGCGCACCTGGGCGAGATCGGGGCCGGGAAAGAGCTCGCGACCGAGCCACCACGCCAGCGGCCGCATGCCGAACCAGCGCAGCCACTTGAGGCGCATGGCATAGCGCTCCTGCTCCTTTGGCGTCTCCAGCAGAAATTCGCTGAAGCCGTTGACCAGCACCAGCCCCTGCACCTTGTGGGGCAGTTGCAGCGCCAGCTCCAGCGCCACCATGGCACCGAGCGACAACCCCACTACCCAGGCAGGCTCGGGCTGTTCGTCGAGCCAGCGGGCCACATCCGCCGCCAGGGTGGGCACGTCAAAGGGCCCCTCCTGCATGCTCTGGCCGTGGCCGCGCAAGTCGATGGCCACCACCCGGTAACGCTCGGAAAAACGCTCGATCTGCGCCTGCCAGTCGAGGCTGGAAGAGCCCAGCCCGTGCAGCAAGAGCAGCAAGGGCCCCTCCCCCGCACTGCGCAGGGCCAAGCCATGGGATTTCATTACCTGATTGCGACGCACCCGTCCCCCCTTTCTCGACGCCATGCCGGCCACTCATGGCCAGCCAATCCGTACTCCGGTCCCCCGTCTACCCCTCTCCCACCAGGCTCACCGCCTTGATGTAGGCGTAGAGGCGCATGGCCGGCGTCAGGGCGAGCCGCTGCGCGGAGCGGCTGGTGATCCGGGCCAGCAGTATCTGCTGCCCGAGAGCCAACTGCAACAGGGTCTGCCCGGGTCGCACCTCCCGCACCTCCAGCAGCCGGGTCTCGAGGCAGTTGGAGAGGCTGGAGTGCACGATGGGCTCGGTGGCGATCACCAGATCCCGCGCCGCCACCTTGATCTGCAAGGGGCCAGCTTCATCGGGGGCATGCTCCATGGTCACCATCAGGGTCTGCTCCCCGAGTCGCAGGGTCGCCATCTGCTCGTGCTCGTCGTAGTGGGCCAGGGTCGCCGAGAGCATGACCCCGACGTCGTCGCGACTGGCCAGCGACAGGTCGGTGCGGGCGAAGATCTCCTCTGGGGTGCCCTGGGCCTCCACCCGTCCCTCTGCCAGCAGCACCAGTCCATCGCAGAGCAGGCTCACCTCCTCCATGGCGTGGCTGACGAAGATCATGGGGATGCCGCTCTCCTGCTGCAAGCCCTTGAGCACGTGGGCCTGATGGATGCGGCTGCGCCTGTCCAGCGCCGAGAAGGGTTCATCCAGAAGCAGCAAGTCGGGCTCGGCCAGCAAGGCCCTGGCCAATGCCACCCGCTGACGCTGCCCGCCGGAGAGGCCGTGGGCTGGTTGCCCCAGCAGCTCGGCAAAGCCGAGGCGCGCAGCCAGATCCTCTGGCTGCCAGCGCCCCCTCCCCTTGCGAGCCGCCAGTTGCAGGTTGCCGAGCACGCTCAGGTGGGGGAAGAGACGAGCATCCTGAAACACCAGCCCGATGCGCCGCGCCTCGGGGGGCAGGGCTGCAAGCTCGCGCCCCTGCCAGCGCAGGGCATCGCCCGGGGCCCTGTCGAGCCCGGCGATGATGCGCAGCAGGGTGCTCTTGCCACAGCCCGAAGGACCGAACAGGCCGAGGATGCGGCTTGGGGGCAACGCCAGATCGCACGCCAGGGTGAAGGGGCCGAAATCACGTCTGGCCTTGAGGTAGAGGTTCATCCGAACAGCCTCCGTTGCCGACGTTGCAGCACGCCGTAGACCAGCACCAGCATCACCAGGGAGAAGCCCATCAGGCCGCCTGCCAGAATATGGGCATTCTGGTAATCCATCGCCTCCACGTGATCAAACAGGGCGATGGAGAGCACCTGGGTCTCCCCGGGAATGTTGCCGCCAATCATCAGCACCACCCCGAACTCCCCCAGGGTGTGGGCAAAGCCCAGCGCCGCCGCCATCACGAAGCTGGGCAGCGTCATCGGCAGGATGATGCGAAAGAAGCGCTCAAACGGGCCCATCCCCAGGGTGGCGGCAGCCTCCAGCTCCTTGTTGCCCATGTTGACGAAGGCGGAGGTGAGGGGTTGTACCACGAAGGGGAGCGAATAGATGACGGAGGCGATGAGCAGGCCGAGGAAACTGAAGGCGAGCGGGGCTCCGAAGGTCTCCCGCCACCAGCCACCGAGGCCGTACTCCGGGGAGAAGGCCAGCAGCAGATAGAAACCGAGCACGGTGGGCGGCAGCACCAGCGGCAGGGCCACCATGGCTTCCACCAGGGGGCGCAGCCGGTGCTGGCTGCGAGACAGCCACCAGGCGAGCGGCGGCGACAGCAGCAGCAGGATGGCAGTGGTACTGGCCGCCAGTTTCAGGGTCAGCCAGACCGCCAGCAGATCCCCTTCACTCATAGGGTCCCCTCTCGGGTGTCGATAAAAAACAGGGCGCCGTCATGACGGGCGCCGCCTTGGGACACGTCAGGCACCGGATCTGGCCAGCACGGGGCTGGCCGGATCCCGGCAGACGCCGGGCGCTTACTTCGGCAGGGCGTAACCCGCCGCCTTGATCTGCGCCTGTCCCGGCCCCTTGAGCCAGGCGACCAGGGCATCCACCGCCGCCCCTTTCTTCAGCACCAGGGCCTGCTGCTCGATGGGGGGATAGAAGCTGGCCGGTACCGCCCAGGCTTCGCCGGTCTTGCCCGCCTCCACCAGATTGGCCCAGGCGACGAAGCCCAGCTTCGCATTGCCGGTATCGACGAACTGCCAGGTCTGGCTGATGTTGGTGCCGGTCAGCACCCGATACTGCTTGGGATCGATCTTGAGATGAGCCAGGGTCGCCATGGCGGCAGCGCCATAGGGCGCTGTCTTGGGGTTGGCGATGGCCAGCTCCCCCTGCCAGTGGCGCAAGGTGGCCTCGTCGGGAGCAGGCCCCCCCTTCTGCCAGAGGCCGAGCTGACCGATGGCATAGGTGAAGCGTTCGCTCCCCTTGCCTTCCGACTCCAGCTTTTGAGGGGTCGCCACGTCGGCCGAGAGGAAGAGATCGAAGGGCGCACCGTGGGTGATCTGGGTATAGAGCACGCCGGTGGCCGCCGAACTGATGACGACGCTGTGGCCGGTCTTGGCGGTGAACTCCTTGCCGATGCGCTCTATGGTGCCCTTGAAGTTGGCCGCCACCGCCACCTTGACCTCGTCAGCCAGCACAGCACCGCTGTACATGGCGCCGGCGCCCAGCACCAACAGGGATACCCATCTCTTCATTCCGTTGCTCCTTATGTTCCGGCACGGCCGGATCGATTGACACGAGCCCGAGGCTCACTCCCCTTGTTGCCAGCGGGCCAGGGCGGCGTCATCGCTCGCCCTGGCCTCGACCCAGCGTTGCACCCCGTCGGCGGTCAGCTCTTTTTTCCAGAACGGCGCCCGGGTCTTCAAGAAATCCATGATGAAGTGGCAGGCCTCGAAAGCCGCCTCGCGGTGGGCGCTGCTCACCACCACCAGCACGATCTGATCCCCGAGCAGCAGCTCGCCGATGCGGTGAATGAGGGTGCACTCCTGCAGCGGCCAGCGGCTGCGGGCCTCGGCCACTATGTTCGTCAGCGCCTTCTCGGTCATGCCGGGGTAGTGTTCGAGGGCCAGCCCCTTCACATGCTCCCCCTGATTGAAGTCGCGCACCTTGCCGACAAAGCTGACAATCGCGCCTGTGTCCTGCCGGGCAGCAAGGCGGGCATATTCGTCGGCCAGCGAGAAGTCATCCCGCTGCACCAGGATGCGATCGATCATGGTTGCCTCGCTCATCATCAGCCTCCGGTCACCGGCGGGAAGAAGGCGACCTCATCCCCGTCATGGAGGGGGGTATCCAGCGGTACCAGGGTCTGGTTGACCGCCACTAGGAGCTTGCCGGATTCGAGCGCCAGCGCCCACTTGTCACCTCGCTCGCTCAAGGCGGCGCGAAGGACATCGGCACTGGCGTAGTCGCAAGGCAGGCTGAGCTCGTCGCAGCCGACCAGCTCACGCACCTGGGCAAAAAACAGAACCTTGATCATGCCTGCTCTCCTTGGGTCGCACCCAGCTGGAAATGACCGGACTTGCCGCCCTTTTTCTCCACCAGACGCACCTGCTCGATCACCATGTCCTTTTGCACCGCCTTGCACATGTCGTAGATGGTCAGGGCCGCTACCGAGGCGGCGGTGAGCGCCTCCATCTCCACCCCGGTCTTGCCCGAGAGCTTGCACAGGGTACGGATATGGACCCGATTGTGCGCCGCCTGGGGGGCTATCTCTACCTCCACCCGGGTCAGGGCCAGGGGATGGCACAGGGGAATGAGGTCGGCGGTCTTCTTGGCCGCCATGATGCCGGCGATGCGGGCGGTGGCGAACACGTCCCCCTTGTGGTGCTGACCGCTCAGGATCAACGCCAGGGTCTCGGGGGCCATGGTCACGAAAGCCTCGGCGCGGGCCTCGCGTTCGGTCACCTGCTTGTCGGTGACATCCACCATGTGGGCCTCGCCGCTCTGGTTGAGATGGGTCAGGTTCATCTATGCCCCTATCGAAAAATAAGATGGATGATCCGGGTTTACTCCCGGGATCACAGATGGGTCACGAAGTTGCACGGCCGGGTACGGGCGTCGAGCTGATCCCGGATAAGCTGTTCCCAGCCCAGGCGGCAGGCGCCGGTGGAGCCGGGCAGGCAGCAGATCAGGGTGCGGTTGGCGAGCCCTGCCAGGGCACGGCTCTGCATGGCGGAGCCTTTTATCTCGGCAAACGAGAGCTGGCGGAACATCTCGCCAAAGCCCTGCACCGTGCGCTCGAACAGCACGCCGACCGCCTCGGGCACCCGGTTCTGCTCGTTGAAGCCGGTGCCGCCGTTGATGAGCACCACCTGGACTCCCTCGTCGGCAATCCAGTCGCTCACCTGGGCGCGGATGCGAAACAGGTTGTCGGGGCAGAGCGCCCGGTCGGCCAGCACGTGGCCAGTCTGGGTCAGGGCCTCGACCAGATAGTCCCCCGAGCTGTCATCGGCAGCGGTGCGACTGTCGGAAACCGTCAGGACGGCGATCTTGAGAGGGATGAATTCGCTGTGTTTGGGTGCCATTGGGGCCATTCCTGTCAATCATTGACCACGAGAGGATGAGGTGAACGCGCCGCACCGTGGTGCCAGCCATGAAAGGAGCCGGTGGGCGCCGCGTTGCCGGGAAGGGATTCTATCAAAAGATGTCTGGCTGGGGGGCGTCATTGCCCATTAATCTCGAAGGCCGCCGGATCCCGGGGATCC